>NZ_WWCX01000085.1:0-27363 GCF_009857655.1 Duganella vulcania | reverse complement strand
GCCGTCCCGCCCGGCGATCCGGCCGGCCTGGCGCTCACGCCGCTGGGCGCCGGCGCGCTGGCGCCGATCGCCGGCATCGCCCTGTTTGACGAGGGCCAGGCGCTGGCCATCGCCAGCGGCAAGCGCCTGACCATGTGGGACGCCACGACCGGCCATCCCCGCTACGCCTGGTCCACCAACGAGACCATCCAGGCGCTGGCCGGCAACACCGCGCTCGGCCGTTACGCCGTCGGCGAGGCGCAGGGCGCCGTCACCGTCAGGTCGGCCGCCCATGGCGAGCTGCTGTACCGCGGGGAGTTCGGCGGCGACGACCTGAGGCTGGCCTTCTCGCCGCAGGGCCACCAGCTGGCGGTCGGCCGCGGATCGGTGTTTTTCTCGCCCGGCACGCCGCGCCTGTCGCTGCTCACGTTTGCCGATCCGCACGACCCGGCAACGGCCAAGGTGCGCGACTTGCCGGACATCAAGCAGGACGTGCAGGCGCTGGCCTACAGCAGCGACGGCCTGACCCTGGCCAGCGGCCACATGAACCTGGACAACGACCCGGCACCGCGCGCCACGTTGAAACTGCTCGATAGCCGGAGCGGCGCCGAACGGCCCTCGCCTTTTGCCGCCACCCGCAGCGCGGTGCAGGGCCTCGCGTACGCGCCCGCCAGTCCGCTGCTGGCCATCGCCAGCGCGGAAAGCCTGCTGCAGGCCGGGCGGAATTTTCTGTTGTGGGACGCCGGCGCCGGCCAGCTGCGGCACACCGACCCGGACCGGCATTTCAATAACAACGTGGCCGTCTCGCCGGACGGCAAGCTGGTGGCGCTCAGCGCGCTGCTCAGCGACGACGCCGCGCTAACGCTGTGGGATGCTGCGCGCGGCAGGCGGCTGGCGGCGCTGCCCGGCCACAGCGCCCGGGTGGCCGCGTTGGCGTTCAACGGCGACCATCAACTGCTCAGCGGCAGCGAGGACGGCACGGTGCGCCTGTGGCGGATGCCGGCCGCGCCGCCGGCCGTGCTGACGCCCCAGGCGACGCTGGTCAACTTCCGCGGCAATGCCGACTGGCTGGTGGGCGCGGCAGACGGCCAGTTCGACACCAGCAATCTCGACCGCCTCAATGCGCTGGCCTGGATCTTTCCGGACGACCCGCTGCGGGCCTTTCCGGCGGAAATCTTCACGCGCGCCCTGTACCGCCCCGGGCTGCTCGGGCGCCTGCTCGCCTGCGCCGGCAAGCCCGGCTGCGATCTCCCGGCGCCGCCGACGCGGATCGATGCCCTGAACCGGGTGCAGCCCGAGGTGGCGCTGACCGCCGTGCGTCCCGGCCGCACGCCGGACGAGGTGCTGGTGGAGGTGCGGGTCAGCGGCCGGAGCGATCCCAGCCAGCGCAACGGCCAGACCCAGACCGACGCCTACGACCTGCGGCTGTTCCGGGACGGCAAACTGGTCGGCCAGTGGCCGCCGCCGGCGTCCGCCGGCACCGGGGACACCGGCCTGGACGCGTGGCGCCAGGCCACCCGGGTGCCGGACGGCAGCCATGTGTTTCCGGTGCGCCTGCCGCGCAGTTCGCCGCGGCGTCCGCTCGAATTGAGCGCCTACGCCTTCAACCGGGACCGCGTCAAGAGCGCCACGGTGCGCTGGTCCGGCGCGCTTCCCGCCCCGGCCGGCGCGCCGGCGGCGCCCAGGGCCTACGTGCTCACGGTCGGCGTCAACGCCTACGACGATCCGGCCTTGACGCTGCAATTCGCCGCCAAGGACGCGCGCGACATGAGCGCGGCGCTCAGCCGCTTCCAGGACTACGAGGTGGTCCGCCTCAGCTTGCTGTCCGACCACCCGCACGGCGACGTGGCCGCCGTCCGGCAAGCCACCAAGGCCAATGTGCGCGACGTGCTCGCGCTGCTGGCGGGCGACGGCGGCGACGCCCGCGCGCGGCTGCGCGCGGTGCCGGACATCGACCAGGCGGCGCTGGCGCGGTTCGCCGGCGCCACGCCCGACGACCTCGTCATCGTGACCTTCTCCAGCCACGGCTACGCGGATGCCGGCGGCCAGTTCTACCTGCTGCCGTCCGACACCGGGCACCACGGCGGGCCGGCGCCGCTGGACCGGGAACGGCTCATCTCCAGCACCGACCTGTCGCTCTGGCTGCGCCAGGTCGATGCCGGGCACATGGCGCTGATCATCGACGCCTGCCACGCCGGCGGCTTCGTCGATGCCGCCGGCTTCCGGCCCGGGCCGCTGGGCGACGCCGGCTTCGGCCAGCTGGCCTACGACAAGGGCATGATGATCCTCGCGGCCACCCAGGCCAGCGACGTGGCGCTCGAGGTGGGCCAATTGCGGCAAGGCTTGCTGACGTACGCTCTGGTCAATGCCGGCCTGGCGCCCGACCGGCGCACGCCGTCGCGGCTGGCCGCCGACACCGACGGCGACGGCGGGCTGACGCTGCGCGAGTGGCTGAATTACGGCGCGCAGCAGGTGCCGGCGCTGTACGCGGCCATCCGCAGCCGCACGCTGGCGCTGGACCCGGCGCGGCGCGATCCGTCGGTCGACCCCGAGCGCTGGCTGGAGCAGCTTGCCCGGAAGGGCCAGACGCCGGCCCTGTTCGATTTTCAACAAGGTGGCGACGACCCGGTGTTGCTGCCGCCGCGGCCATAACGCCGCGCCCCGGGGGCACCATGCACCATACGCTGAAACGGGCCGCCGCGGCGCTGGGCTATGCCCTTTGCGCGGGCGGCGCCTGGGCCGCCGATAGCGCGGCCGCGCCGCCCGCCGCCCGCGCGGAACTGAGCATCGCCGCCGCCCACCGCCAAGGCATCAGCTCGCTGACCTGGAGCGCGGACAGCCAGCGCATCCTGTCCACCAGCGCGGACAACAGCGCGCGGCTGTGGGACGCGGGCAGCGGCGCCTTGCTGCGGGTGTTTACCGCCACCGGCGGTTTCGTGCGCGGCTACAGCAACCGCATGCAGGACGCCGCCTTCGTCGACGCCGACCGCCAGCTGGCCATCGGCGCCACCGACGGCACCCGGCTGTGGAACGTGGCCGACGGCCGGCTGCTGGCCACGCTGGACGGCGACACCGACATGGTCTCCGCGCTGGCCGCCTCCCCCGCGGCCCACCTGATCGCCACGGCCGGCAACGGCGCTCCGGACCAGGGCGCGCGCTTGTTCCTGCGCCTGCACCGCCCGGGCGCCGCCGCGCGCGAGCTCGACGTGCGCGACCTGCACCAGATCGACGCGCTGGCCTTCAGTCCCGATGGCACCCGGCTGGCATTGGCCGCCGCCGCCATCACCCGCGCGGGACCCGGCGGCGTGGCGGTGGCGCCGGCGGTGCGCATCATCGATCCCCGCGACGGCCGCCTGCTCGACGACATCAAGCTGCCGTCCGGCACCGCGTCGGCGGTGCGCTTCGACGGCGACGCGCGCCTGCTCTACCAGGTCGACCGCCAGGTGTTCCTGCGCGACCTGGGCAGCGGACGCACCGTTGCCTACGCCGCCAACGCCGCCGCCCTGTCGGCCGACGGCGCCGTCCTGGCCCTGTATTCGGGCGAGCCCAGCCGAAGCGCCGACAATACCGAGGCCAGCGCCGCCGCGCTGTATAGCGTGGCCGGCGGCCAGCTGCTGGAGCGGCTGCCCTGGGCGGGCGCCGAGTACGAGCGCACGGTCAACCCGGTCAGCCTCTACGCATTTTCCCCGGACGGCCACCGGCTGGCGATCGGCTTTCGCGACGGTAAACTAGCGATCTGGGACCGCGCGCGGCACCGCTACAGCAGCGTATTGCCGGCCCGCCCGTACGGCCCGCTCCACCTGGCGCTGACCGATCGCAGCGGCACGCGCGCCGTGCTGCCGACGCCGAATGGCATCGCCGTCTGGGACCTCGACAACGGGCGCCGGGTGGCGATCGACATTGCGCCGGAAGCGGAACGGATCGCCATCAGCCCCGACGGCACACAGGTGCTTGCTGGCGGTTCGGCGCGGCTGGCGATGTGGGACGCCGCCACCGGACGCCAGCGGTGGAGCGCGGCCGGCAACATCGGCGGCCTGGCGGCGCTGGCCTTCCATCCCAGCGAGGATCTGCTGGCGACCGCCACCTACTCCAGCGTCTACTATTGGAAGGCCAGCACCGGCCAGCTGCGGCAAACCCGCGCCACCGGCCTGCACAGCATCGCCGCGCTGGCCTATTCCGGCGACGGCCGGCTGCTGGCCATCGGCGACGAGCTGGGCGAGGTGCAGCTCTATCCCGCCCGGCGCGGGCCCCGCCGGTACACCATCGCGCCCCCCGGAATCAATGCCACCGTCACCGGCATGGCGTTCAGCGCCGATGCGCGCCAGCTCACCGTCACCTACGGCAACGGCTATAACCGCACGCTGGTGTATGACGCCGTCAATGGCAAGCAGCTCCATCCCGCCGGCGCCCACGCGGCGGCCATCACGACGCTGGCGCTGGGCGCGGACGACCTGCTGGTCACCGGCGGCGAGGACGCCATCGCGCGCATCTGGAACGGGCGCACCGGCGCGCAGCGGGCAAGCATTGCGCACAGCGGCGCGGTGCAGGCCGTCAGCCTGAGCGCCGACGGCCGGCGCCTGTTCACCTACGCCGACTACAACATGCGCGTGTGGGACCTGAGCGATCCGGAGCGGCCGCGCGCCGTGCTCCGCTTTGACGAATTGCCGTTCCGGCGCTGGGCGGTCACCGACCCCGAGGGGCGCTTCGACACCGGCGACCTCGACACCGGCGGCGCGCTGCATTGGCTGATGTCGGACGCGCCGCTGCGCCCACTGCCGCCGGAAATCTTCATGCGCGATTACTTCGAACCCCGCCTCGCGGTCCGGATGCTGGCCTGCAGCATGGCACGGCCGGACCCGGCGGCGGCGTGCCAGACCGCGTTTCCCGCGCGCGCGACGGTTGCAAGCCTGAACCGGGTGCGGCCCGTTGTGGAAATCACGCAAGTCCGTCCATCGAGCGAACCGGGCTACGCCCTGGTGCGGGTGGCGGTGACGCCCGGCACGGACCCGACGCAGACCAACCGCAAGACACGCAGCGACGGCTACGACCTGCACCTGTTCCGCGACGGCCAGTTGGTGCAGCGCTGGCCGCAACACCCGGATGGCAACGATGACCCCGGCGCCTGGCGCTTGCGCACCCATCTCGCCCCCCGCGCCGGCCAGGCCAGGTTTGAAAAGGAGTTCAGCGTCCGGCTGCCCACCACGGCGCATGAACGGCCGGTGGAGTTCAGTGCCTACGCCTTCAACGACGAACGCGTCAAGAGCGCCACCGCGCGCGACGCCTCGCTGGTGCTGCCGGCCACGCCACACCGGCCCCGGCCGAAGGCGTACGTGCTCAGCGTCGGCATCAACGGTTATGCGGCACCGTCGCGCGCGCTGCGTTTCGCGGTCAACGACGCGCGCGCCATGAGCCGCGCGCTCGCCGGACTGGAGGGTTATGACGTCGTCAGCGTGGTGCTGGCTTCGGAAACCGCCCCCGCCTCCTGGCAAGCGACCAAGGCCAACATTCGGGAGGCACTGGCGCGCCTGGCGGGTGCGGACGCCGACCCCGGCCGTCTCGCCGGCGTGCCGCAAGCAGGCCAGCTGGCGCGCGCGGGTCCCGACGATTTGCTGGTGCTCAGCTTTTCCAGCCACGGCTACACGGCGCCGGACGGCAGCTTCTACCTGCTGCCGTCCGATTCCGGTCCGGACCAAGGCAAAATCGAAGCCGCGGCGCTGCCCGGCTTTATCTCCAGCGACGAACTCAGCGCCTGGCTCGGCCCAATCGACGCCGGGCAGGTGGCGATGATCATCGATGCCTGCCATGCCGGCGCCGCCGTGGAGCAGACCGGGTTCAAGCCCGGCCCGATGGGAGACCGGGGCCTGGGCCAGCTGGCCTACGACAAGGGCATGCTGATCCTCGCGGCGAGCCAGGGCGACGACGTGGCCATGGAAAGCGGGCGTCTGCGGCAAGGATTGCTGACCTATGTGCTGGCGCGCGATGGCCTGGCCCCCGTCTCGTCAACCGATCCGTCGCTCAGGGCCGATCACGACGGCGACGGCCAGCTGACGCTGGCCGAATGGCTGCGCTACGGCGACCAGCGGACGCCGGGCCTGTATGAAGACTTGCGTCACGGCCGGCTGAAAATCGAATACGTCGGCAAGGATCCGGATCCGGGTCCCGATTTCTATAGGAAGGCACTCCGGCGCGCCCAGACGCCCGCACTGTTCGATTTCACCCGCGGGCGGCTTACTGCGGTGATGTCACGCCTGGCCGAACCCCCGCTGCCAGCCGGGGTTACCCCGCTGCCAAAAAAAATCATCCGGCAGCAAATACCATATCCGGAGCGTGGGCCATAGCACCACATGGCGCCGGCACCCATGGCTCAGGAAGTGAGGTGGCGGCTCAGGTGCTGGACGAAGGGCTCCGCCGCCAGGAAGCCGATCACGCGGCTGTTCGGGATCTCCTTGCCGCCGTTGAAGAGGATGATGCCCGGTGGCCCGAACAGGCCGAAACGCTTCATCAAGGCCTTGTCGTCGGCGCTGTTGGCGGTGACGTCCACCTGGATCAAACGCACCTGCTTCAACTTGCCGCTGACGGCCGGCTTGGAGAAGGTGAAGCGCTCCATCTCCTTGCAGGACACGCACCAGTCGGCGTAGAAGTCCAGCATCACCGGCGTGGTGCTGGAAGCCAGCACCTGATCCAGTTCGGCCACGGTCTTGATGCGGCTGAAGCGGATTTCGTCGCCGGCCGGCGCGGCGCCTTCCGCGCGGGCGAGGCCCAGGTGGCCCAGCGGTTGCAGCACGTCGCGGCCGGAGCTGGCGGCGCCCGCCAGTTCAAACAGTCCGGCGAGCAGGAACGCCAGCCCCAGGGTCTTGCCGACATATGCGCCCAGGCCGGCGCCGCGTGACGCTGGCAGCGGCTCGAACACATGCAGGAACACTGCGCACAGCAGCGCGAACACGCCCCACAGCGCCATCATCACCGGCACCGGGAACACCGGCGTCACCATCCAGATCGCGACCGCGATCAGCAGCATGCCGAAAATCTTCTTCACGCCGTTCATCCACGCGCCAGCACGCGGCAGCAGGCTGCCGGCCGAGATACCGGTCAGCAGCAGCGGTACGCTCATGCCGACCGCCATCGAGAACAAGGCCCAGCCGCCGGTCCAGGCGTTGCGCGTCTGGCTGATGTAGAGCAGCGCGCCAGCCAGCGGGCCGGCCACGCATGGACCGACGATCAAGGCCGACAAGGCGCCCATCGCGAACACGCCGGCATACCGGCCGCCGCCCATGTTGCCGCTGGTCGCGCTCAAGCGGCTTTGCAGGGCGCTCGGCAGCTGCAGCTGGTAGACGTCGAACATCGACAGCGCCAGGCCAACCAGCAGCGCGCCGAACGTCAGCAGCACCCATGGCTTTTGCAGCGCACCGGCCAGACCTTCGCCAGCCAGGCCCGCGCCCACGCCGAGCGAGGTGTAGACCAGCGCCATACCCAGGCAATACGCCAGCGCCAGCGAGAAGCCGCGTCCCCGCGACACCACACCCTCGCCCACGATGATCGAGGACAGGATGGGCACCATCGGCAGCACGCACGGCGTGAACGACAACAGCAGGCCGAAGACCAGGAAGACCATCCCGATACGCCACGCGCTGCCGCTTTGCAGCGTGCGCTGGGCGAGGGAGCTGTCGTCTTCGTGGACTGGGGCGGTCGCCTCCGCGGCCGGCGCGGCAGCCGGCGCGGTTGCGGAGGCGGGTGCGGCGGTGCTGGCGGCGGCCGGCGCATCCGCGGACGGTGCATCAACCGCCACCAGCTTGCCCGGCGTGGACGGATCGACGCGATAGCTCTGCGTCGCCGGCGAATAGCACAGGCCCGCATCCGCACACCCCTGATAACCCACCTGCAGCGTGAACGCCGCAGCCGCCGTCACTGGCAGATTAACCACCAGCTTGTCCTGGTAAGTCTCCATCTCCTTGTTGAAGTTGGAATCGAACTTGCGCAGCCCCGCCGGCAGCGACGGTGCGGCAAGCTGCGTGCCGTCGGACTTGAAACTCAAACGGTCACGGTACAGGTGATAGCCCGGCGCGATCGCCCACGACAGCCGCACCGTATGCGCATCGACCAGTTCACCCTTCAGCTGGAACGCCTGCTCCGGCTCCAGAAAATTATCCGCCCGCGCGCCGGTGGCCAGCGCCAGCACCGCCACTATCAACGCCATGAGGCGCGTCATCCAATTATTCATCATATCCATCCTATTCAAACATCCCTGAACAGCATCTGCCCCTGATCGTTCACGGCCAGATACCCCATATCGGACGCATTCAAAAAATTCAGACCATCCTGCTGCTTCAGCATTGCGATGGTGGAACAGCTGCCGGCGGCGGTCGCCATCGGCGCCAGCACGCTCACCGAGCGCCAGTACCGCACCGGCATGCCGTCGCGCGGATCGAGGATGTGGCAGTAGCGCTGCCCATCGAGCTCGAAGTAGCGCTCATAATCGCCGCTGGTGGCCAGCGCCCCGTGGCTGACCGGGATACTCGCCACCACGCTGTCCGGATCGCGCGGATCCTGGATGCCGATGCTCCACGGCCGCCCGTTCAGGCGCGGGCCGATGAAGCGCATGTCGCCGCCCAGGTTCACATAGCCATGCCGCACACCCGCATCGGCCAGCAGCGCCGCCGCGCGGTCGGCCGCATACTCCTTGCCGAAGCCGCCGAAATCGATCTCCATGCCGGCCTGGCGCAGATAGATGTCCTCCGCGCCGCAGTCCACCTTGTCCCAGCCGACCAGCGCCAGCAAGGGCTCCAGGACCTCCTTGCCCGGCACCCTGGGCTGGCGAAAATCCCAGGCCCGCCGCAGCACGCCGGAGGTGATGTCGAACAGCCCCTCGCTGGCGCCGTGCAGCGCCGCCGCATAGCCCAGCAGCGACATGGTCTCGGGATCGCAATGCACCGCCTCCCTGCCCGCCGCCGCGTTGATGCGCGAGACGATGCTGTCCGGCCGGTAGCGCGAATACTTGGTTTCGATACGCAGCACCTCGTCCATGGCGCGCTGCGCGAGCAGCGCCGCCGTGTGCGCGTCCGGCGCTGCGAACCGCAGCTCGCAGCGGCTGGCCATCGCCTGGAACATGGTGCGATGTATTGCGTCTACCATTCTGCTTCTACCACTGCCGGTTGATCGCTATCTGCACCGTCTGCGCCCGCAACGCATCCAGCCCCGGACTGCCTTCGTGGAACAGGCGCCAGCTGCCGCGCTGCTGGTACACCGACGCCTTCACGTCGACGGACCACAGCTTGTCCAGCTGCTTGCTGACTTTCAGGCCCAGCGTCACCGCGCCGAAGCCGGACAGGCGCTGGTCGGCCGTCATATAGCAGGTGCCGTTGTAACCCGGCGGGAACGGTGCACCCAGCTTCGCGTCGTAGAGCGGATCGTAGTAGAAGCTGGCCGCGCTCTGCGAATACAGCCGCGCCTCCGGCGTCACGGTCCAGCCCTGCGACAGCGGCTGTACATATTCGGCGCCCAGCGTATGCCCGCGTACTCCGAAGCTGTCGCGGTAGTAGCGGTAGGACAGCCGGCTGGTGCCGCCGGTCGAGGCCAGGTGATGGTTCCAGCGCGCCAGCAAGGTGGTCTCGTCGCGGCTGCGCGGGCGGTTGTCGAACGCCTTGTATGGATCGGAGAAATAGCCCTCGCCCTGGCTGTGCGTCAGCGTCAGCTGGGCGATATCGCTGGTGGTCAGCACCTGCGTCACGCCCAGCAGCAGGCTGGTGCTGCGCTTCTTCTCGTTGCTGACGATCTTGTTGACCGGATTAATGTGGTCATCCGCATGGCCGATACCGACGGTCCACGTGGTGTTCTTGCTCTCGCTTTCCAGGCTGCCCTGCAGCGACAAGGCGCGCGACAGGTAATCGTGCTCGTTCGAGTACGCCACGCCCGCCGTCACCGTGCCGCGTTCGAAATAGCGCGTGGCCGAGACGTCACCCGCCGTGCGGTGGTCCTGCATGCGCGAGGCGCCCGAGATGGCCGTGTGGTAGCGCGGCGAGGCGCCCGACACATCGTCCGACACCACCGAAGCGCCGATGTTCCACACGCCCGCCACCGGCGCCGTGATCGACACCGACGGCGAATGCACCGTGACGCGGTCAAGGCCGGACTGGCTGTCCTTGTAGTTCAAATAGCCCAGCGTGATGGTGCCGTTGGCCGGCGGCGTTTCGGCATGCGCGTGCACGCCCGGCAGCATTAGCGCCGCCGTCATGATGGAGGCGGCCAGGCCGCGACCGGATGCCTTGTCTTCGTTACTTGTCATGGTGGTCCTCAATTGCAACCGCATCCGCCGCCACCCACACCGGCGCCGCCGGACGAGGCCTCGCGGCTGGTGTAGATATGGTCGTCGAAGCGTGTGAACATATGGCCGTCGCCGAAGGTCATCTCGGAGCGCGCCAGCGTGCCCTTCTCCCAGGGCTGCACATTGCCCAGCGAAGCGCAGCCGGACAATCCCGCCGCCAGTGCGATCAACAGCAGCGCCTTCATTTCACGGCTCCCAGTGCGTTCTGGATCTTGCTTTCCAATTCGGCGCGGTCGGCCTCGCGGAAGCCCGAATGCTCCAGCAGCACCTTGCCGTCCGGGCCGATCAACACGCTGCTCGGCATGCCCTTGATGCCGTAGCTGCGCGGCGTGGCGCCTTGCGGGTCGAAGCCGATGGCGAAGCGCGCCGGCGTCGTCGTCAGGAACTGGCGCGCATCGGCGCTGTTGGCGTCGACGTTGACGCCGACGATCTGCAAACCCTTCGCGCCATACTTGGCCTGCATCTCGTTCATCCACGGGAAGGACTGGCGGCACGGGCCGCACCACGAGGCCCAGAAGTCCACATACACCACCTTGCCCTGCAGCTTGGCCAGCTTCACCGCGCCCTCCACCCCTTGCAGGTCGAACTGCGGCGCGGCGGCGCCCTTCTCCAGCGCCCAGGCCGGGGCCGCGCCGAATGCGACGGCCATCAGCAATGCGATCGATATCGGTTTCATGTCAGCCTCCAATGCGCTTGGTTTGACGACGGCGCCAGCCGATGGCAATCGCCGCCGCGATAATCAGGAACACCATCATCGGATCGTTGACATCGTCCGAGGCCGAGCAACCGCCACCGCCCTTGTTCACCGGCGCGGCGTTGCTGGCCGCAGCCGTGCCTTGGCCGCTCAGCGCGATGGTCCAGCTGCTGCCGGCCACGCTGGACTGCAGGGCCACGCTGCCGGTGCTGGCGCCAGCGTTGGCCGGCGTGTAGCTCACCACCAGGTCGCACGAGGCGCCTGGCGCCAGCGTGACAGGGAAGGCCGCGCAACCGGTGCTGTCCGCCACGGCGGCGAACGGGCCGGTGTAGGTGGCGCTGGCCAGCGTGACCGCGGCGGCGCCGCTGTTGGTCAGCGTGAAGCGGCGGGTAGGCGCAGCGCTGCCGATGACGACCGCGCCGTAGTCAAAACTCTGCGGCGCTATCGTCAGCGATGGCGCGGTGATGACAACCGCCACACCGTTGCCGCTCAAGGCCAGGTGGAACTGCGCGCCGCCGTCCGTCACCAGCAGCAGGTCGGCGCTGCGAGCACCGGCGGCGACTGGCTTGAACGCGGTGGTCAGCGTGCAGCTGGAACCCGGAGCGACAGCGGCGCCGGCAACGCAAGTGCCGCCAAGGACGAAGTCACCAGGCTGATTGCCGCCCAGCGTCAGCGTGGCGATGGCCAACGAAGCGTTGCCGCTGTTGGATAGCGTGGTCGTATGCACCGTGGCGCTGCTGCCCACTTGCGTGTCGGCGAAGACGATAGGACCGGCTTCGGACAGCACCGGGGTCGCCGTGGCCTGCTTGGTGCCGGCGCCGGTGATGCCGACTTGCAGCGCAGCCGCGTTCGAGGTCACCGCCAGTGTGGCCGACGCGGCGCCTTCCGCCGCCGGCGCGAAACGCACAGGCACCGAGCAGCTGCCGCCCACGGCCAGGGTGGCGCCGCAATCGCTGGCGCCCAGGCTGATACTGGCCGCGCCGCCGGCGCCCAAGCCGATCTTGTTGAAGGTGATGACGACATTGCCGGTGTTGGCCAGCTTGACCGTCTGCGCCACCGCTGCCGCGCCGATGGTCTGCGTGCCGAAGGCGATGGCCGACGGCGTGGCGGTCAAAGCCGGCGCCGGCGTGGCGGCGGTTCCCGACAGGCCCACCGTGGCGTTGCCGTTGGAGGCGTTGGAAGCCAGCGCCAGGCTAGCGGAGAACGCGCCCGCAGCCACTGGCGATGCCTGCAGCGTCACTGTGCAGCTGCCTGCCGCAGGCACCGGCGTGGCGACGGCACAGGTGCCGCCCAGCGTGAAGATGCCGGCGTTGGCGCCGCCCAGCGCGATGGAGCTGAAGCTCAGCGCGGCCTGCCCGCTGTTACTGACGGTGATCATCGACACGGCGGAAGGAGATCCCGTCAGCAGCGTGCCGAAATTGACGCTGGCCGCCGACAGGGCGATGGTGGCCTGCGGCGTGGCGTTACCGGTACCGCTCAGCGCGACGACGCTGCTGCCGCCCGTCGCGTTGTGGGTGATGGTGAGCGAAGCCGCGCGTGCGCCGGCCGCCGTCGGCTTGAAGCTGGCCTGCACGGTGCAGCTGGCGCCCGCCGCGACCGCGCCGCCATTGGCGCAGCTGCCACCGGCGACGCTGAAGTCGCCCGCCGCCGCGCCGCTGAGGGAAATGGTGCCGATGTTGAGCGCGGCGTTGCCGGTATTGCTCAAGGTGGCGGACAGCGGGCCGGCCGTCTGGCCGATGCTGGTGCCGCTGAAGGTCAGGCTGGCCGGCGCCAGCGAGGCTGCCGGCGCGGCCACCACGTTAGGGTTGCCGATGAAGGCCGCCAGGTCGGCCAGCTCCGCCGCGCTGAATTTGCCGTTGAACAGGCTACCCATGCCGCCCTTGTTGGTGGCGATGGCGTTCTGGATCACGGACGGCTGGTTGGCCGCCGCCAGGATACCGTTGACGTTATTCGCCGGCGAGGCGGTGTGGCACGAGGCGCACGTGGCGCCGCCGGACACCGGTCCGTTCAAATACAGGCTTTTGCCGTTCAGCGCATCGGCCGCGTTGGCGCCCTGCCCCATCACACCGACCAGCAGGACCGCAGTCCACCGAAGCCGGAACACCTTTGCTAACAAGCCTGTCATCACATTCTCCTGAAGTTGATCTAAAAATTGATCTGTAATTCGCAGACAGAGATCGCAAAGGCATTCATGCCGCTGTGCGCCAGGGCGCACCAGGTCCAGCTTCGGGTGCGCTGGTAAAGCAGCGCCAGCGCCAGTCCGGGCGCCAGTACCGCCAGCGCGTGCTGCCAGCCGGAGCCTATGTGCAGCAAGCCGAAAACCGCCGTCGACACCAGCACTGGCCCGCCCCGCGCCAAAGGCAGGCCGCCGTTACTGGCCGCCAGCTGGCGCGTCATCCACTCCTGCAGCCCTGCCCTGACCACGCATTCCTCCAGCGCGGGCGAGAGCAGCAGCAGGCGAAGGCAGACGGCAAGGTCCGGCGCCTGCAACTGCGAGCTGCAAAAATGAGTAATCGACGACACGGGATGTGGTGGTTTTGCTGCCGGTTGCGTATCTTGTCCGACCGTTCATACCCGGCCGCGCAGCAAAGGTTCTAACGAAGGGAGATTTATTTTCGGCCGCGCAGGCGGTCGAGCCATTTCGCGGCGATGCGCTTGTTGGCTTTGAGGGTGTAGTCCAGCGTGGCGAATTGCTCGTCCAGCGCTTCCTGCAGCACGCTGGCCGGATTGGCCGGTGGCAGTTTCAGATAGGCGTCCGCCTCGCCGTAGTCGCGATGGATTTCCATGCCGGCTTTTTTCGCGATGTGCATCATCGTCTTGTTGGACGACAGGCAGTGCATATATAAGGTATCGACATCGTCGTTGCGGCAATGGATGGCTGCGCGCTCGAACAGCTTGGAGCCGATGCCCAGCCCACGCGCAGAGCGGCTGACCGACACGCCGAACTCCGCCACCCGTTCCTTCTCGGTGACGGCGCTCTTCGATTCGTCGCGCGGCGCGAAGGCCAGGTGGCCGACCGCCACCAGCCTGAACACGCGGTTGTACACGCCGAATACCATGTCGCGCGAAAAATCGATGCGGTTGACGTAGTTGGCCACCTGCTCGTCCGGTAGCACGGTGCCGAAGCGCAGCAGGCGGTCGCTGTTTTCCAGGTCGAGGAAGTGCTTGACCATGCGGCGCCGGTCACGTTCGCGCAGCTCCTTCACAAGAACCGTCGGACGGCGCTTGCCGTCCTTGTGCTTGCCCCAGCGGCGCAGCGGGTTCTGGAAAAGGTCGATCGAGCTCATATCTCCGCCGCAGCCCCGTCGTCGTCATCGTCCTCGCCGGCACGCAGCGCCACCTTCACCGCCGTCACCCGCGCGCGGTGGACCAGCTCCGGGATGCGCTGTGGGTTGGCCGTGCTGGCCTGGGCGATCTCGCCGGCGTTGACGCCGCGCGCGGCCGCCAGCGCCGTCTCCAGATGCGCCAGTTGCGGGAACGGTGCATCGCGGAAGCTGGCGTTCGGGCCGATGCGGCCACGCGCATCGCATTCGGTCGCCAGCAGCATCTGCGAGAAGCGCGCCGGCTTGCGGAAGGCGTCGCAGCGCTCGAGCAGGGTGACGATGGTGTTGGACCGCAGCTGCAGGGCACGGCCCACGTTGCCGTGTTCACGCGCCGTCATCACCGCCAGGTCGCGGCATTCGGTCGGCACCTTGAGGCGTTTGCACACCTGCTCCACCAGCTTGACGCCCAGGCCTTCGTGGCCGTGGTGCGCGGGCCAGTTTTCCGGCGGCGTGGCGCCCTTGCCCAAGTCGTGCATCAGGCAGGCGAAGCGCGTGGCCAGTTCGTGGCCAGCTTCCGCCGCGCAGTCGATCACCTGCAGCATGTGGGTGCCGGTGTCGATTTCGGGGTGCCACTTTTCCGGCTGCGGCACGCCCCACAATACGTCCAGCTCCGGCAGGATGCGCGCCAGCGCGCCGCAATCGCGCAGCACTTCCAGCATGCGCGAGGGCTTGGCCTCCATCAGGCCGCGCGACAGTTCCTGCCACACGCGTTCCGGCACCAGCGCGTCGACTTCGCCCAGCTCCACCATCTGGCGCATCAGCGCATTGGTTTCGGGCGCCACGCGGAAGTCGCTGAAGCGGGCGGCGAAGCGGGCCACGCGCAGGATGCGCACCGGGTCCTCGGCGAACGCGTCGGAGACGTGGCGGAAGATGCGCTGCTCCAGGTCGCGCCTGCCGCCATAAGGGTCGGTGAGCGTGCCGTCGTCGGCGCGGGCGATGGCGTTGATGGTCAGGTCGCGCCGTACCAGATCGTCTTCCAGCGTGACGTCGGGCGAGGTGTGGAACACGAAGCCCTTGTAGCCGGGCGCGGTCTTGCGCTCGGTGCGGGCCAGCGCGTATTCCTCCTGCGTCTTCGGATGCAGGAACACCGGGAAGTCCTTGCCGACCGGGCGGAAGCCCTTGGCCAGCATGTCGTCCGGCGTGGCGCCGACGACAACGTGGTCGTGGTCCTTGACGGGCAGGCCAAGCAGTTCATCGCGCACCGCGCCGCCGACGACATAAATCCGCATGGTCGTCAGTCCGGCATTTCGGCGTCGTGCTTGGGCGCCGTTTCGGTTTCGGCCATCGCCTCCTCGACCCAGCGGGCCACGGCGGGATGGGCCAGCACGCGCTGGCAGTAGGCGTCCAGCGCCGGCGCCAGCGACACCCCGTAGGTGCGGAAGCGCAGCACCACCGGCGCGTAGTAGGCGTCGGCAATGGAGAAGTCACCGAACAGGAACTGGTGGTGGCCAAAGCGCGACAGGCATTCCTCCCAGATCTCGCTGATGCGGCCGATGTCGGCCTGGGTGCCGTTGGTGCGACCCTTGCCCGGATAGCTGGCGCGGATGTTCATCGACATCGAGGTGCGCAGGTCGCTGAAGCCGGCGTGCATCTCGGCGCAGACCGAACGCGCCATCGCGCGCGCGGCCACGTCCTGCGGCCACAGGTGCAGCTCCTGGAACTGTTCGGCGAGGTATTCGCAGATCGCCAGGCTGTCCCAGATCGTCATCTCGCCGGCCAGCAGCACCGGCACGCGGCCGCTGGCCGAGTAGCCGCAGATGCGGTTGGCGGTATCGTCCTGGTCGAGCAGCACGCGCACTTCCTGGAACGGGATGCCGAAGGCGGTCATCGCCACCCACGGCCGCATCGACCACGACGAGTAGTTCTTGTTGCCGATGACAAGCGTCAGGCCAGGCTCGCGCGCGGCGGCCAGGGTTTGCGACAGGCTGGGATCTAGTTGTGTGGTCTGCATGATGCGTCCAAGGTGGTTGTATGGTTCAGGTATATGAGTCAGCGCGAGCCGAAGCTCGACTCCTGCTGTTCCTGTTCGGTGTAGCCGCGCGGCGCGACGGTGCCCAGGCGCGCCTTCAACGATTGCGGCCGGCCCTCGAACAGCGCCGCGTAGTAGGTGGTGTTCGACATCACGTTCTTGACATAGGTGCGGGTTTCGACGAACGGGATCGACTCGATGAAGACCGCGCTGTCCATCGGCTTGGTCAGCGTGGAGCGCCACGAGCGCAGGCGCCCAGGCCCGGCGTTGTAGGCGGCGGTGGCCAGCACCTGCGAGCCGTCCATGTTCCCGAGCACCATGTTCAGGTAGTTCGCGCCCAGCAGGATGTTGGTGCGCACGTCGCTCAACATCTCCTGTGCGAAGTCGGTCAGGCCGATCTTCTTGGCCACCCAGCGGCCGGTGGACGGCATCACCTGCATCAGGCCCGAGGCGCCGACGTGCGACTGCGCGTCCATGATGAAGCGCGACTCTTGCCGTATCAGGCCGTAGACCCAGGCCTTGTCCAGGCCCAGCGTCTGCGTGGTCGGGTGCATGATGTCGATGTGCGGCGACGGGTAGCGTTGCGTGTAGTCGACCTGGATGCGGGTGCGGTCCGAGGTGTTGACCATGCGGTCGAGGATATTGTTCTGGCGCGCGAATTCGGCGGCGGCCAGGTGTTCGCGTTCGCTCAGGCCGCGCAGGCCCCAGTTCCATTCACGCGTGCCTTCGAAGCGCAGGCGCATGCCGAAGAACTTCAAGGCGCGCTGGAAGTTGGGATTGGCGGCGATGGGCGCGATCTCGGCCTGCGTGATCGGCAGGCCTGGCAGCGGGATCGTAATCAGCTTGCCGGTTTCCTCCAGCGCCAGCAGGCCGTAGAAGTTGGACTGGTCCGAGATGCTGCGGAACAGCTGCATCGCTTCGCCGGTGGCCTGGATGGAACCCGCTTGCGCCATCAACGCGCGGCCCAGCCAGTAGACCCAGGCCGGATCGGCGCGCAGCGACGCAGGCATGGCGCGGATATTCTTCTCCACCTGCTTCCAGTCGCCGTTGCGCAGCGCGATGCGGGTCTTCCATTGAAGCTGGTCGATCGACAG
Organism: Duganella vulcania; assembly: GCF_009857655.1. Classification (NCBI taxonomy): domain Bacteria; kingdom Pseudomonadati; phylum Pseudomonadota; class Betaproteobacteria; order Burkholderiales; family Oxalobacteraceae; genus Duganella; species Duganella vulcania. Next base: position 9,986 of record NZ_WWCX01000085.1, on the reverse strand, counting down.
CGCGGCGCCGTTCGACTTCTGCCAGTATTCGCCGGTCTCCGGCGCCAGCGAGTACGACGATTGCAGCGCCACCGCGGCCCATGCCTCCTGCTGTTCCTGCGGGCTCATTTTGGACGCGGCCTTGTTCAGCGCCAGCACCGCCAGCTTGGTGCTGGTCTTGGCCATGCGGCCGATGGCGACGATGTAGATTTCGTGCTCGACGCGGCCGCTGCCCACGCCCTTGGCCAGCGCGATGGCCGGCAGGTCGACCGCCTGCACGGCCTTCTTCTCGTTCCCGCCCAACAGCGCGACGATGCGGCGCGCCTGGCCGGTGGCGTTGAATTCACCGGACAGGCGCAGTTGTGCATACAGGTCGTCCGCGTTGAACTGGCCGGCCTGGTACAGCGTGGCGATCAGGCCCGCGCATGGCTCGCCGTAGCCGTTCGGCGCGGTGAGCAGTTCGCGCGCCTCGCCGGCCACCTTCTGGCCCTTGAGCGCGCGCGATTGCAGCGCGTAGCATTTGACCTGGGTGTCGTCGTTCAGCACGAACAGCGGCAGCTGCTCATCGAAGGTGGCCCAGTCGCGCTTGCGGCCCAGGTCCAGCAGCCAGTCGTTGCGCAGGCGGTCGACGATGGCCTGGCCTTCGTAGCGTTTCATGAAATCGCGGATTTCCGCGTACGAGGCATCCTTCAGGCGCGGTTTCAGCCGATAATATTCAACGTAGGACGGAATGGAATAATCGCCCAGGCGGGCGGCGTAGAAATCGGCCTTGGATGCGTCGTCCTGGCGCACGGCGTCGCGCAGCAGCAGGAAGGAGTCGTCCGCCCGGCGGCCATCATCGCCAAGGTCGTCGGCGTGGGCCAGGGAGGTCATGGCCACGGCAGCAAAGGCGGCGGCGCCGGCAATCCATTTTAAAGCGGAAATCAATGTGCAACTCTCTAAAGTCTTGAAAATCTGAACCTATGACCAGCGACCCTAGAATACCACGCGCCGCGACTGAACCACCAGCCCCGGTAGCTCTGCAAAAAGCCGATTTACGCAAGCAATTGCTGACCGCGCGGCGCGCGCTGGACGCCACCACGCGGGCGGCCTGGGACCATGCGATCGGCGCGCAGGTGGTCGATTGGTGGAAGGCGGCGCGGCCGGCGGCGCTGGGCGTGTACTGGCCGCTGCGCGACGAGCCGGACCTGCATGCGGCGTACGCGGAACTGGCGCTCCTGGGCGCGCGGCTGCTGCTGCCGGTGGTGGTGGAAAAACACGCGGCGCTGGAATTCGCCGAGTGGCGCATCGGCGAGGCGATGGTCAAGGATGCGATGGGGGTGGCGGTGCCGGCCGACCTGCGCCTGCAGGAGGCGTATCCGCCGGCGCTGCTGGTGCCGTGCCTGGGATTCAGTCCGGAGGGCTACCGGCTGGGTTATGGCGGCGGTTTCTACGACCGCACGCTGGCGCGCTCGCCGCGCCCGCAGACACTGGGTATCGCTTACCAGTGCCTGCAGGTGCGGTTCGACAGCGACGGCCACGATGTGGCGCTGGACCGCATCGTCACCGAATAAACTAAACTAGCCGCTGCCACAGCGCGGTGGTGGCCGCTGCCTGGTTCATGCTGTAGAAGTGCAGGCCGGGCGCGCCGCCCGCCAGCAGGCGTTCGCACAACGCGGTCACCACGTCCAGGCCGAAGGCCTTGATCGAGGCGCTGTCGTCGCCGAAGCTGGCCAGCTTCAATCGCACCCAGCGCGGGATCTCGGCGCCGCACATGTCCGAGAAGCGCATCAGCTGCGTGTAGTTCGTGATCGGCATGATGCCGGCCACGATGGGCACGTCGATGCCGATCTTGCGGGTCTGCTCGACGAACTGGAAGTAGGCGTCGGCGTTGTAGAAGTACTGGGTGATGGCGGCGTTGGCGCCGGCCTTGATCTTGCGCTCGAACGCCAGCAGGTCGTCCTGCGGCGACTTGGCCTGCGGGTGCACTTCCGGGTAGGCCGCCACTTCGATGTGGAACCATTCGCCGGTCTCCTGGCGGATGAACTCCACCAGCTCGTTCGCGTAGCGGAACTCGCCGGCCGCGCCGTAGCCGCTCGGCAGGTCGCCGCGCAGCGCGACGATGCGCTTGATGTTGTGCGCCTTGAATTCCGTGAGGATCTCGCGGATCGATTCGCGCGTGCCGCCCACGCAGGACAGGTGCGGCGCGGCGTCTTCACCGGCGGCGAGGATTTCCACCACGGTGTCGAGCGTGCCGCGCTGCGTGCTGCCGCCGGCGCCGAAGGTCACGGAAAAATACTTGGGCTTGAGCTCGGACAGCTTGGCGCGCGTGACGCGCAGCTTTTCCGCGCCCTCCGCCGTCTTCGGCGGAAAGAACTCGATACTGAAATTATGATTAGCCATCTGACGTCTTCAAAAGTAAGGTAGACAGGGCCCAGGAAATCACGCTGTACAACAATGCGCCACCGATCGCCGACGCGAAGCTGTCGACGTGGAAGCCGTCCACCCATTGGGCGACCAGCCAGAACATGAAGCCGTTGATGATGAAGATGAACAGGCCCAGCGACACCACGGTCACGGGCAGCGTCAGCAACAACAGCACAGGGCGTATCAGCGTGTTGACCAGGCCCAGTACAAGAGCCGCGACGAGGGCTGCGCCTATGCTTGTGACATCGACGGAATGCATCAGGTAGGGAACTGCCAGCAAGGCAATTGCATTGATTAACCAGGTAAGGACCAAACGCATAAGATGAGCTCGCTGCAAAAAAGGACTGGATAAAAACGGGGCCGGCGACTGGCCGGCCCCGCTTCATGCCGGCAGATTAGTAACGGTAGTGGTCAGGCTTGTACGGACCTTCCTGCGTCACGCCGATGTAGGCCGCTTGCTCTTCGGTCAGCACGGTCAGCTGCGCGTTCAGTTTCTTCAACTGCAGGCGCGCCACTTTTTCGTCCAGGTGCTTCGGCAGCACGTACACGCCGACCGGATACTTGGCGGTGTTGGCGTACAGCTCGATCTGGGCGATGGTCTGGTTGGCGAACGACGACGACATCACGTACGACGGATGGCCGGTGCCGCAACCCAGGTTGACCAGGCGGCCTTCGGCCAGCAGGATGATGCGCTTGCCCGATGGGAAAATCACGTGGTCGACCTGTGGCTTGATGTTCTCCCAGGTGTATTTCTTCAGCGCGGCGACGTCGATCTCGTTGTCGAAGTGGCCGATGTTGCAGACGATGGCCTGGTCCTTCATGGCCAGCATGTGCTTCTCGGTCAGGATGTGGTAGTTGCCGGTGCAGGTGACGAAGATGTCGCCGTGTTCGGCGGCGTAGTCCATGGTCACGACGCGGTAGCCTTCCATCGCGGCCTGCAACGCGCAGATCGGATCGATTTCGGTGACCCATACCTGTGCCGACAGCGCGCGCATGGCCTGGGCCGAGCCCTTGCCGACGTCGCCGTAGCCGGCGATCACGGCGACCTTACCGGCGATCATCACGTCGGTGGCGCGCTTGATGCCGTCGACCAGCGATTCGCGGCAGCCGTACAGGTTGTCGAACTTGGACTTGGTGACGGAGTCGTTGACGTTGATCGCCGGGAAGGCCAGCTTGCCTTCTTTATGCATCTGGTACAGGCGGTGCACGCCGGTGGTGGTTTCCTCGGTCACGCCCAGGATGTGCGGCAGGCGCTTGGAGTACCAGGCCGGGTCGATCGCCAGGTGGGCCTTGATGGCGTTGAACAGGCAGATCTCTTCTTCCGAGCCTGGCGCGGCCAGCACGGAGATGTCTTTTTCAGCGCGCGCGCCCAGGTGCAGCAGCAGCGTGGCGTCGCCGCCGTCGTCGAGGATCATGTTCGAGTAGACCGCGTTGCCCGAAGCGTCGGCAGGCCATTCGAAGATGCGGTGGGTGTAGTCCCAGTATTCGTCCAGGGTTTCGCCCTTGATGGCGAACACCGGGGTGCCGGCGGCGGCGATGGCGGCGGCGGCGTGGTCCTGGGTCGAGTAGATGTTGCACGAAGCCCAACGGACCTTGGCGCCCAGCGCTTCCAGCGTCTGGATCAGCACGGCGGTCTGGATGGTCATGTGCAGCGAACCGGTGATGCGCGCGCCCTTGAGCGGCTGCGATGCGGCGAATTCCTCACGGATGGCCATCAGGCCAGGCATTTCGGTTTCGGCAATCTTGATTTCTTTGTCGCCCCAGGCGGCCAGGGAGATGTCGGCGACCAGGTAGTCTTGTGCGGATTTGAGTACGGCGTTCATCACGCCCTCCTTTCAAGTTGAAAAAAGTAACGTGAGCGCGGTTTGGGACTCCGAGCCTGGCGAATTCATGATTCGTCGCAACGCTCCTCGGAAGGCGCATTTTAGCACCGTTGGGCACGACTAGCGCAAGAAATTCCAGCTTGAGGGCGCGCAAATGAAGCTTGGGCTGGCGGCCTATAGTGGTCTTTTTAGCCGGAGTACGCCATGGCGATCGACCCGCGCGATGCAATCTGGAACGAAGCCCACCATTTGCTGTACAACACCAGCTACACCGAGGAGCTCGAAGCGGCGCTGCTGGCGCGCTGGACGTGGCTGGACAGCGTGACCAAAATCGCCGTGGCGATTTCGTCGGGCGGCGCGGCGCTCACCGGCCTCGTATTCTGGAAAAACGCGGACTATACTTTTCTATGGCCGCTGTTTACGTCCGGCAGCGCCCTGCTCGCCATCCTGTCTAAAGAACTATCGGTTGCCAAGCGGCTCAAAATCCATGCGACGGCGGTAACCGAGTTGACCGCCCTGACCAACGACATCGGGTCGTTAATTATCCGAATGAAAATCAACGCCGAGTTTCCCGTCGCCGAATTTGAAAAGAAATTGCTCTTGCTACACGGCCGATACCGGGTCGAACTGGGCGATTTCCCATACGATATGCTGCTGACGGAACGCCTGCGGGCAAAGATTCAGCAGAAATTGAATACCATGTTACGCGCCGACTAGCTGGGCGATCAGGAGAACAGCATGAACACCAAAAACCAACGCGAAAAATATCTGCCCCCCAATCCGCCGCCGCCGCCGCCGCAACGGCCCAAATAGCACAACGCCCCGGCTGCTGGCGCAGGCCGGGGCGTTGGGATTCAGGCGGCGGCGATTACTTCAGGCCGGCCGCGGCGCGCAGGATGGCGGCCTTGTCGGTGCGCTCCCACGTGAATTCCGGCTCTTCGCGGCCGAAGTGGCCGTAGGCGGCGGTCTTGGCGTAGATCGGACGCAGCAGGTCCAGCATCTGCACGATGCCTTTCGGACGCAGGTCGAAATGCTCCATCACCAGCGCGGCGATCTTGTCGTCCGGGATCACGCCCGTGCCTTCGGTGTAGACCGTGATGTTGATCGGACGCGCCACGCCGATCGCGTAGCTGACCTGCACCTGGCACTGGCGCGCCAGGCCGGCGGCCACTACGTTCTTGGCCACGTAGCGGGCGGCGTAGGCGGCCGAACGGTCCACCTTCGTAGGATCCTTGCCGGAGAACGCGCCGCCGCCGTGCGGGCTGGCGCCGCCGTAGGTGTCGACGATGATCTTGCGGCCGGTCAGGCCGCAGTCGCCCTGCGGGCCGCCGATGACGAAACGGCCGGTCGGATTGACCAGGTATTTGGTGTCCACCAGCCACTCGCGCGGCAGCACCTGCTTGATGATCTCCTCGATCACCGCTTCCTCGATCTGCTTGTGCTGCATTTCCGGCGCGTGCTGGGTCGACAGCACGACGGTGTCCACCGCCACCGGACGGCCGTTGACGTAGCGCAGCGTGACTTGCGATTTGGCATCCGGGCGCAGCCATGGCAGGCGGCCGTCCTTGCGCAGCTGCGACTGGCGCTCGACCAGGCGGTGCGCGTAGTGGATCGCCGCCGGCATCAGTTCCGCAGTCTCGTCGCAGGCGTAGCCGAACATCAGGCCCTGGTCGCCGGCGCCTTGATCGAGATCAATCCCCGCGCCTTCGTCCACGCCCTGGGCGATGTCCGGCGACTGTTTGTCATAGGCCACCAGCACGGCGCAACCCTTGTAGTCGATGCCGTAGTCGGTGTTGTCGTAGCCGATGCGTTTGATGGTCTCGCGCGCGACTTGAATATAATCAACGTTGGCGAACGTGGTAATCTCGCCGGCCAGCACCACCAGGCCGGTGTTGCACAAGGTTTCAGCGGCAACGCGGGCTTTCGGGTCCTGGGTCAGGATGGCGTCCAGAATCGCATCGGAAATCTGGTCGGCGACCTTGTCCGGGTGGCCTTCCGAGACGGATTCGGAAGTAAAAAGATAATCATTTGACATCGCAAGCTCCTGTGATTGGTTAAGAATGTTTTGTCGCTAACCAATACGGCTTGCGACGCTTTAGCGACATTTATATTCCGCTTCGCAAGTTGTCTGTTAACTCAGCGGATACTGCATACGTGGTATTTTACGCTTCTTAAAAAATTTTGGCATGGCAACGCGGCCAAGAGCACCTTCTACTAGAACAATTACTCATGCTTGTACCCATTTTTCGCTTCCTCTCCATCTTCCCCTTGCCATTTTTACACGCCCTGGGCGCGGCACTGGGCTGGCTGGTCTACCTGAGCTCACCATCCTACCGCCGCCGCATGCGCGACAACATGGCGCAGGCAGGGTATTCCGCGCACCTGTCGGCCGCCATCGCCGAGGCGGGCAAGAGCATCGTCGAGCTGCCCTTCATCTGGTGCGCCGATCCGGCGCGGGTGTCGCGCCGTGCGACGGACGAGAACTGGGCCATCGTCCAGGCCGAGCTGGACGCCGGCCGCGGCATCTTGTTCCTCACGCCGCACCTGGGCTGCTTTGAAATCGTCGCGCAGGAAATCGCGCTGCGCACCGAACTGATGGTGATGTACCGGCCGCCGAAAAAGGCCGCGCTGAAGCCACTGATCGAGGGCGCCCGCGCGCGCGACAACCTGCTGCTAGCGCCGGCCAATATGTCCGGCGTGCGCATGCTGGCCAAGTGCCTGAAGAAGGGCAAGCCGATCGGCCTGCTGCCGGACCAGGTGCCGCAGGAAGGCGAAGGCGTGTGGGCCACCTTCTTCGGCCGCGCCGCCTACACCATGACGCTGCCCGCCAAGCTGGCGCAGCTGGGCGACGCCACCATCATCGTCACCTACGCCGAGCGGCTGCCGGGCGGCAAAGGCTATGTGATCCGCTTCGTGCCCTTCGACGGCACACTGGAGGGCGGCGCCGCCGAGCAGGCGCAGGCCATCAACCACGCCATGGAGCGCCTGATCGCGCGCAGCCCGAGCCAGTATTTCTGGAGCTACAACCGCTACAAGGTGCCGGCCGGCATAGACGCGCCAGGTGCGGCGCCAACGGCGGGAGAACAGGCATGAAGCTGCTGTTGGGAATCATGTGGCTGCTGCACTGGCTGCCGCTGCCGGTGCTGGGCCGCTTTGGCGACGCCGTCGGCAGCCTGCTGTTCGTGGTGATGCGCTCGCGCCGCCACATCACGCTGACCAATCTGCGCCTGTGCATGCCGGAGCTGAGCGAGGCCGAGCGCACCGCCATCGGCCGCCGCCACTTCCAGGCCTATTCGCGCAGCGTCTGGGAGCGCGGCATCCTGTGGTGGGCGTCGGAGGAAAGGCTGAAGCGCCTGATCAAGGTGGAGCCGGGTCCGGTGCCGGTGGAGGAAATGACGTCCAAGCCGACCATCCTGCTGTGTCCGCACTTTGTGTGCCTGGACGTGGCCGGCGCCTCGATCGCCATGGTGGCCAGCGCCTCGTCGATGTATGTGCAGCAAAAGAACGCCGCCTTTGACCGGGTGCTGCGCGCCGGCCGCGCCCGCTTCAAGCCGGTCAAGCTGTTCACCCGCCAGGACGGCATCAAGCCCATCCTGCGGGCGCTGCGCGACAAGCTGCCCTACTTCATGCTGCCGGACATGGACTTCGGCGAGAAGGACGCCGAGTTCGTGCCCTTCTTCGGCATCGAGGCCGCCACGCTGACCGCCACCGCCCGCATCGCCGCCACCACCGGCGCCCAGGTGATGCCGGTGATCGCCACCTTCCTGCCCGATTACCAGGGCTGGCGTGTGAAATTCTATCCAGTGTGGGACAATTACCCTGGTCCCGACATGGTTGCCGCCACCCGCCGCATGAACGAGTTCATCGAGGAACGCGTGCGCGAAGCCCCGGCTGAATATTTCTGGACGCACAAACGGTTCAAGACGCGCCCGAACGGCGAAGCTTCGCTGTACCAGCGTTCCAAGTAAACACAGGCAGCAGATGAAACTCAAATTCACCAAAATGCACGGCGCCGGCAATGACTTCGTGGTCATCGACGGCATCAACCAGCACATCGACTTCTCGCCCGCGCAATGGCAATTGCTGGGCGACCGCCGCTTCGGCGTGGGCGCCGACCAGATCCTGCTGGTGGAAAAACCCACCGAGCCGGGCTGCGATTTCCGCTACCGCATCTTCAATGCCGACGGCGGCGAGGTCGAGCAGTGCGGCAACGGTTCGCGCGCCTTCGTCAAGTTCGTCGCGGAAAAAGGCCTGACCGCGCAGCGCAGCATCACGGTGCAGACCAAGGCTGGCGTGATCGCGCCGCGCCTGGAGCTGGACGGCAGCATCACGGTGGACATGGGCGCGCCGGTGCTGGAACCGCAGCGCGTGCCGTTCGACGCCGAGGGCCTGCACGGCGAGCGCCAGGGCGACGACACGCTGTGGCCGCTGGTGCTGGAACTGGGTGGTGCGCGCGAGAGCGTGCTGATCTCGGTGGTATCGATGGGCAATCCGCACGCGGTGCAGATCGTCGACGACGTCGACGCCGCGCCGGTCGAGCTGACCGGGCCGCTGATCGAGCACCATGCGCGCTTCCCGAACCGGGTCAATGCCGGCTTCATGCAGATCGTCGGCCGCCACCACATCAAGCTGCGCGTGTTCGAGCGCGGCGTGGGCGAGACGCTGGCCTGCGGCACCGGCTCGTGCGCGGCCGTGGTGGCCGGCATCCGCCGCGGCCTGCTCGACAGCCCGGTGCGCGTCGATGCGCGCGGCGGCCAGTTGTCGATCAGTTGGGCGGGCGTGGGCCAGCCGGTATGGCTGACCGGGCCTGCCGTGACGGTGTTCGAGGGTGAGATAGAGATTTAAACTGGCTCAGGCCGCCAACCGCTCGTCGGTGCCCGGCAGCCAGGTCTTGAGCCGGTACAGGCGCTGGCGGTAGTTGCCTTCCAGCCCGTCCGGGCCGTTGTCGAGATTCTCGAACAGACGGCCGATGCGGTCCAGCGCCTGCCGCTCGCGCGCGGTGCGCAGCAACACCAGGCGCCGCTTGCTGCGGCCGTAGCTGGCGCGGATATCCACCACCAGGCAATGGCCCTGGTCGGCCGCTTTCACATCCAGCAACAACGCTTCCGCCCGGCTCAGGCCGAACAACTGGGCCAGGGTCAGCCGTGCCGCCAGCAGCGGCTGGCTTTCCAGCGCCTCGCGCGACATGTGGCGCAGGATGGCTTCGGCCCAGTCCGACTCCTTGGGCGCCGCGCCGATGCGCGCCAGCGCCACCTCGGCTTCGTCGCAGCCCTGGGCCGCGGCCTTCTGCAGCCAGTAGGCCGCGCGCACGTCGCTGTGCTCGTCGGCGCGGCGGTTGCGCCAGGCGTACATGCCGCATTCCAGCTGCGCGGCGCAGTGGCCCATGTCGGCCGCCCGCTCCAGGTAGCCCTGGGCCTCGGCCACGCAGCGCTGGGAAAATTCCGGTTTCAGATAAATGCGCGACAGCGCGTACCAGGCGTCGGCCAGGCCCTGCTCGCCCGCTTGCGTGAGCCAGCGTATGGCGCGCTTGAAATTGACGGCGGCGATGCCGTTGGCTTGGCGCCGGCCGTCGCCATCCATGCGGGCAAACCACAAGCCCAGCGCCAGCTGGGCCTGGCGGTCGCCGCCGTGGGCGGCCAGTTCGCGGCAATGATGCAGTTCGTCGCGGAACTCGGCGTGGCGGCCGGCCTCCTCGTCGAGCAGCGCGGCGCAGCGCGCCAGCAGCGTCAGCTGGACCGGCTTGAGCGGCCAGTCGACCGCCCGGGCCGCCTCGGCGTC
>NZ_WWCX01000084.1:0-27407 GCF_009857655.1 Duganella vulcania | reverse complement strand
CCTGCGGATCGCGCACGGCCACCGGCCAGTCGCGTTCGCCGAAGGCGCGCAGGTCGCCGCCGGCGTTGACGCAGCCGCTGGCGACGCCCGCGCGCTGCAAGGCCTCGACCGCGAGATCGACCGCGTAACCCTTGGCGATGCCGCCCAGGTCCAGCCATCCCGGCGCCAGCTTGCAGGCCATTGGCGATTGCTCGCAGCGGTACACCGCCAGCGCCGGCTGGTACGGCGGCGTGTCCGCCGCGGCGGGGCGGGGCAGGCATTCCCAGTCCACCAGGCGCGGCGCGCAGGCGATGTTGAACAGGCCGTGCGACAGCTCGGTCATCCTTGCGGCCAGTTGCAGCACCCGCCACGTGTGCGGATGCAGTTCCAGCAGCTCGCCCGGCGCCGCGCGGTTCAGGCGCGAGACGTCGCTGGCGGCGTCGTGAAAACTCATCAGGCGATGCACCAGCGCGATCTCGGCGAAGGCCTGCGTGATCGACAGAGCTTCCGCCTGCGGATCGCCGTCCGCCGCGATGTCGACCAGGGTGCCCAGCCAGGGCTGGGCGCGGCGCATCACTTTTTCAGCGCCACCTGGGCCACGGCGGCGATGCGCCGCACGCCGTCGGTCAGGTGGGTGCAGGAGAGGGTGGCGCCGCTGATGTTGGCGATGCCGTCGCCCACCGCCAGCCCGCCCGTGCGCGCCGACTTGCCAACGAACTGGTGGCGCCAGGCCGGCAGGCGGATCTCGCCGCCGTGGCTCTCGCGGTAGGTCAGGATCTCGATCTGGCGCACCGTGGCGTCGGGATTGAGGCCGACCGCGTACGAGATCAGCTCGAACTTGCCGATCACGTCGTCGAGCACCATGTAGCCCAGCAGCTGGTCGCCGCTGTAGGCGCCGACCACGCGCCAGTTGACCGAACGCGCGGGCAGGCCGGCCAGCTTCTCCACCTGCTGCATCTGCGCCAGCGACAGCGCCAGGTCCTGCTGGCGGAACGCGGTCGCTTCCGGGAACATCAGCTTCTGCGCCTGCTCCGCGTTCAGGTACTGCGCCGCGAAGGCCGGCGCGCCGGCGGCGCATGCCGCCAGGGGGATCAAGTGGCGGTAGCGCATATCAGTACGAGAAGCCCATGCCCAGGTTCAGGCGGTCGCGCGACTTGTCCTCCTTGAACTTCTGGTAGTCCGCCTTCAGCACCACGCCTTCGCCGACCTTCAGGTTGGCGCCGACGGTGGTGACCTTCTCGTCAGGCGAGGCGGCCACGCCCAGGCCCTGCGGCACGGCGGCGTAGCTCTTGGCGGTGTTGAACTGCTCGTAGCGCACGAAGGGGCTGAGCGTGTAGTCGCCCACTTCCATCAGGCGGTACGCGGCCTGCGTGTACCAGCCGGCAAAGCTCTTCGGCACCGGCGTCGGATTGCCGACCAGCGTTTCGTTGAGCGCCTCGGTGTTGCTGATCTGGCCGCGCGCGTACAGCGCCGACAGGTCCCAGCGGCCCGGCGTGTAGCGGGTGTGCAGGTCGACCATGGTGATGCGGGCGTCGTTGGCGGTGAAGCCGTCGGCCTTGTGGCCGGCCTTGCCGGTGAAGACGGAGCCGCCCACCAGCAGGCCGGGCACGCCGCGCCAGTTCAGCGCAGCGTGCACGCTCAGGTCGCGCGACTTGGCCTGCTGGCCTTCCTGGTGGATGGAGCCCAGCGGCGATTCGCGGCCGTCGCTGCCGGCGGCGTCCCACTTGCCCAGGTCGAAGCCGGTGGTGATGCCGGTGTCCCAGGTCAGGCCGCCGGCGGTGTCGCCGGACAGGCTCACGCCCACTTCGCGCCAGGTCGACGGGATGATCGCCGTCTCGACGAAGTTGCGCTCGACGCCGTAGTAGGCGGTCGGTTCGTGGTTGGTGTTCAGCAGGCCCATCGGAATCAGGTACAGGCCGACCTTGCTGCGCAAGCCGTTGCCGAATTCGCGCTCGACGTACAGCTGTTCGATCTCGCTCTCGCCCTTGTCGTCGGCGGAGACCACGGCGTGTTCCCATTCGAATTCGGCGACCATCTTGGTCTTCTGGTCGAAGCGGTGTTCGATGCCGATCACCGCGCGGCGCACGTCGGCCTGCGCGCCGCTGGCGTTCTTGGTCGGACGGTTGTAGTTGATTTCGCCGTAGGCGCCGAAGATGGTCGATGGCGCGGAGGCCGCAACGGCGGGCTCCGTTGCCGGTGCCGCCATCACGGGCGCCGGCGCCGCCGCGGCGATGGCTTGCTGGCGTTGTTCGACCGCTTCGGTTTTCTTGACGCTGGCTTTCAGTTCGGCCTTCAGCTGTTCCAGCTCGGCGGCCATTTTTTCGATACGGGCCATCAGTTCGGCCTCGCCCGCGGTGGCGGCGAGCGGCGCGGCGAGGAAGGCGGCGGCGAGGGCGGTGGCGATCAGGTGTTTGTTCATCTCGGGTCTCTGGAATTAAGGGTTGGATTTGTAGCCGTCGGTCAGCGTGCCGAGGAAGGTCACGACGTCGTCGATCTCGCTGGGCGACAGCGCCGGCGCCATGCCGGGCTGGCGGTTGTAGGGTACTTCGGTGGTGTTGACGTTCTTGCGGTACTCCGGCGGCAGGTCGTTAAACTTCTGCACCACGCCGTCGGCGCCGGTCGGATACCACTCTTCTGGATTGGTGTCGCGCCGCACGTAGAACGCCACCACGTCTTTCAGGTTGTCGAAGGCGCCGTTGTGGAAGAAGGTCTGGCGCGTGGCCACGTTGCGCAGCGTCGGCACCTTGAAGGCGCCGCACAAGTCGGTGCGCGCGGCCAGGTCGGTGCGGTCGGGGCCACACAGGCCAAGGTCGAAGTAGGCCGGATCGGCGGTCGCCGCCAGCTTCTTATTGCGCGGCACGCCGAGGTTATCGAAGGTGAAGTCGGTGAACAGCGGCGGCGCGCCATTCGCCCCGCGCGCGCTGGTGTGGCAGCCGATGCAGTTGCCTTTGGCCGGATCGTTGAACAGCGCCAGGCCGCGCAGTTCCTGGTCGGATAGCTTCACTTTACCGGCCAGGAACTGGTCGTACTTGGAATCGAAGGGATGGAATTCCGTGTCTTCCAGCTGGTAGGTTTGCAGCGCGAAGGTCATGCGGCTGAAGGCCTGCTCGGCGTTGTCGAGGATCGCGGCGCCGAACTGCGCGCGGAACTGCTCGACGTACGGCGCCTTTTTCAGCTTGTCGATCACATCCTGCTTGCTGACGTTGGCCATTTCGTGCGGCGCCAGGAAGGGGCGCTCGGCTTGTTCGGCCAGGCTTTGCGCACGGCCGTCGCGGTCGATGCCGCCGGTCGGCGTGCCGTCCTTGGCGAAGAAGAAGGCCGGGTTCTGGTTCAGGTAGCGCAGCGACGGCGCGGCGCGGAAGCCCTGCACGTCGCCATTGGCGCCGCCCAGCTGCGCGGACAGGTTGTTGGTCGGCCCGTGGGCCCGATCAGGGCTGTGGCAGGTCGCACACGACTGTTTGCCGGAGGCCGACAGCGACTGGTCCTTGAAAATCAGTTCGCCCAGCTTGGCGGTCTGGCTGAGGCCCGCCTCAACCACGGGCGGCGCCGGGGACGGCGCGGTAGGGGAGGAAGAGCCGCCGCCACCGCTGCACGCCGCCAGGCTGGCCAGCAGCAGCGCTGCGGGGAGGAGGAGGGCGCGGGAATATTGTGTACGCATGCGTGTTCAAGTAAATGGGAATGACAACAATTCGCATTATCGCTGATGCGTTGGTTTTATGCCAATCAATCAAGGGCCAGTGTGGTTTATTTTTCCTCCTGGATAGTGAGTTCGTATTAATTTCATTCATGTTGGCGGCTTTAATTCTGCGTTAATGAAAGCCCTGCTAGGCATCAGGCTCGCGCAGGATTATCAAAGCGATTCATACTGTTGTCACAATAGTTTCTTAGACTTTCCGGTTTTTACACCCCGCAAACTGGAAAGCCAAATGAAGAATCCGAAGCAGCACTTGATCTTGTCGACCATGTCGGCCCACGTTCTGGCCGCGCTGACCTTGATGGCCGGTGGCGCGCAGGCGCAAACCGCCGCGCCCTCCGACGATGTGCCGGTGTCGAACACCGCGCTGGATTCGGAGGCGATCAAGAGCCGCGTGGTGATCACCGGTTCCAATGCCGCCAACCGCGCGCCGGTGCAGGCGTCGTTGCAGGCTACCCAGCCGCAGTCCATCATCACCGCGACCTTCATCGAGCAGGCCGTGACGCCGCTGGCGGACTTCAACGCCGTCGCGCGCATCGCGCCCAGCGTCGGCTCCGGACTGTCGTCGAACGGCCCAGGCCTGGGCGAGTCGAAGGTCACGCTGCGCGGCTTCCAGGACGGCGAGTACAACATCACCTACGACGGCATCCCGTTCGGCGATACCAACAACCCGACCCACCATTCGACCTCCTACTTCCCGGCCCGTATCATCGGCGGCATGGTGATCGAGCGCGGACCGGGCAACGCCAGCAACCTGGGACAGGCCACCTTCGGCGGTTCGATCAACCTGTTCTCGAAGGAGCTGTCGACCGAATTCCGTTTTTCGCCTTACGCCACCTATGGTTCCTGGAACACCAAGATCGTCGGCGCGGAGGTCGACTCCGGCCAGTTGGAGAAATTCGGCGACGCGCGCATGATGTTCAACGCCTCGCGCCTGACCAGCGACGGCTACCAGACCTACAGCAGCGTCAAGGAAGACAACTACCAGCTCAAGCTCCAGAAGCCGATCGGCAAGGACACCATGCTGACGGTGTTCTCGACCTATAACAAGATCCACAGCTACGTGCCGGACAAGGCGGGCGTCACGCTGAACCAGGTCGCGCTGTACGGTAAAAACTACTCGCTCAACAACGACAGGACCAGCCAGAACTACTTCGGCTACAACTACAACGACAAGCGCACCGACTTCGAGTACATCCGCCTGCAATCGAACCTGGACGGCGGCTGGGCGATCGACAACACGCTCTACACCTACGCCTACGACAACAACACCTTCTCCGGCCAGGACGCCAGCGGCGCCACCGCCAACGGCACCAAGTCCGGCGCGGCCGGCAACAAGAACGTCCCCGGCTATAACAAGCTCAATTCCTACCGCGTCAACGGCGACATCTTCAAGCTGACCAAGCGCCTGGAAGCTGGCCTGCTGCGCACCGGCATCTGGCTGGAGAACTCGGACACCGACCGCCACACCTTCGACCTGGATTGGACGCTGAACGTGCCCAATCCGAAGGAGGCGACCGCGCCGAAGGACGTTTCGTACAACCAGAACTCGTCGTGGAAGCAGTATCAGCCCTTCGTCGAATTCGAATGGGCGGTGGCGCCGCAATGGACGGTGACGCCGGGGATCAAGTACGTCGACTTCAAGCGCTCGCTGGACGCGGTGGTCAACCAGGGCACGCGTCTCGCGACCAAGGCCGACCAGACCTACAACACCACCTTGCCGTTCCTGACCGCGAACTACGCCGTGAACAAGGAATGGTCGGCCTACGCCCAGGTGGCGCGCGGCTTCCTGGTGCCGGACCTGTCCATGTTCTACGTGAATAACCCCAACCTGAGCACACCCAAGCCGCAGACCTCCACCAACTACCAGCTGGGCACCGTGCATCAATCGGGCCGCCTGACCTTCGACGCGGACGTCTACTACATCGATTTCAACAACAAGATCGCCTCGACCGGCACCGGCAATGACCTGGTCTACTACAACCAGGGCGGCGTGGTCTACAAGGGCATCGAGGGCGCGGCGACCGTGTACGTCGGCGGCGGCTTCTCGCTGCACGCCAACGGCTCGGTCAACAAGGCCGAGGCCAAGGACACCGGCCTGCAAATCGCCAAGGTGCCGAAATCAACCGCCGCACTGGGCCTGCTGTACAAGGACCATGGCCTGTATGGCTCGCTGATCGCCAAGACCAACGGCAGCCAGTACGCCAAGGACGGCGAGCCGGCCGCCTACCAGATCGGCGCCTACACCGTGACCGACTTCACGGCCGGCTACCGCTGGCGCGTGGGCGGCGGCGTGGTCAAGATGCTCAAGCTGCAGGTGGGCGTCAACAACGTCTTCAACAAGCAGGACGCGACGTCGATCTCGGCCAGCAGCAAGGGCGCGGCGTTCGACCAGTACACCTTCGTGCCGGAACGCAGCTGGACGGTCTCGCTCAATGCCGACTTCTAAGGCGGCGGGCATGCGCTTATCCACGATGCTGTGCGGCGCGCTGCTGGTGCTGCACCAGGGCGCCGCGCTGGCCGCCAGGCCCGATCCGGTGGTGATGTCGTTCGCCACCGTGGGCGACTCGCGCGCCGACCTGGCCAGCGCCGAAACGGCGCAGGACAAGGTCTACCTGCAGAACACGCGGGCGCTGTCGCGCATCCTGCGCGAGATCCAGGCGGCGCGGCCGAAAGCCTTGTTCTTCAATGGCGACATGATCATGGGCTACACCGCCGACAAGGCGGCGATAGCGCGCCAGTACGCCTACTGGCGCGGCATGACGGCGGGCCTGATGGAGAGCGGCACCTACGTGGTGCCGGTCAGCGGCAACCACGAGATGCAGTTCAAGGCCAAGGACGCGGCGGGCAAGACCACCAAGACCGCCCGCCTGGAAAACGAGGAGCTGTGGCGCGAAAGCATGGGCGACCTGATACTGGATACGGCCCGCTGGAAAGCCGTCACCGGCATCGAGGCCACCGCCTTCGACGCCGCCAACGCGCCAGCGGTCGATGGACCGGATGGCAACCGGACCAGCCAATCGCAGCTCACGTTCTCCTTCGACGCCGGCGGCAGCCACTTCGCCGTGATCGACACCGACCCGGTGGGCAACGACGGCCACGGACCGGCCAACTGGCTGGCCGAGGACTTCCGCCAGGCCAAGGCACGCGGCGCCAAACGCTTCTTCGTGTTCGGCCACAAGCCGGCCTACACCTACCACTTCAAGGATGGCGTCGAGAAGGACGGCATGGACATCTACCCCGGCAACGCCGCGGCCTTCTGGCGGGTGATGGAGGAATACGGCGGCGCGTATTTCTGCGGCCACCAGCACATCTTCAACGCGCAGCAGCCTGCGCGCGCCAGCGGCGGCAAGGCGTGGCAGGTGATGGTCGGCTCCGGCGGTTCGCCGTTCAGCGCCAAGCCGGGAGACAGCAGCAACCCGCAGGACAGGACGTACGCGTGGGCGCTGGTGCGGGTGCGCGCCAGCGGCAAGGTGCGCATCGAGGTGCATGGCTTCGATGAACACTACGGCAAAACTCGGCGTCTGAAAACCATCGACTTCTGAGCCGGGGCAGCGCCAAATTGCTGACGATCCTGCAACGTAGCGCTACAATGGGCTGATCGCAGCCACCGCCGCCAGCCAGCGGGCCTATTGTGTTACGCATGCCGATTCGGGTTTATGTGCTCAGCGCGATGCTGTCCTTGCTGTCGACGGCGGGGGATGGCTTGGCCGCCACCGAAATCCGCACCGCGGCGCAGCAGGGCACCGAGCCGAAATTCCAGAGCGCCGCCGCAGGCGACGGGCATGTGGCCGGCATTTGCATCGACATCATGCGCGCCATCGAGAGACTGGACTCCGGCCTCAGATTCACCGGCGACCAGACCTGGCAGCCCTTGCCGCGTATTTACTCCTCGCTCGACCGTGGCATGCAGGATGCATCCTGCGGGCTGTCGCGCAACCCGGAACGGGAGAGGAAATACCTGTTCGTCGGCCCGGCGCTGTTCACCATCCGCTACCACCTGGTGGCGCGCATCGACGACACGGCGGTGGTCGGCAGCTGGGACGACCTGCGCAGGCTGGAGCCGGACAACGTGGTGCTGGCCAACCGCGGCTTCGCCGGCGTGGGGATACTGGAGCAGGCCGGCGTGGACCGGATCGACGCCGGCGCCGGCGATCCCAAGCTCAATCTGCAAAAGCTGCTGGCCCACCGGGGCCGCTTTTTCTTCCACCGCACGCCAGGCTTGAAGGCCCTGCTGGAGCGCGCCGGCGTGGCGTCGAAGGTCAAGATACTGCCGACCGAGATGGCCGCCAGTCCCTTGTACTTCATGGTCTCCAGGCGGTTCGATCCCGCGCTGGCCGAGCGTTTGCGCGCGGCCTTGCAGGCGCTGGAAAAGAGCGGGGAGCTGGAACGGATCGCTAAGGCGTGGGAATAGGCGACGACAGCCCGGCGATCAAATGCAGCAGGGCCTCGACATCGACCGGCTTGACGAAGTAGTGGTCGAAGCCCGCCTCGCTGGCCTGCTCGCGGTCCTCGCGGCTGCCGTAGCCGGTCACCGCCACCAGCGTCGAACCGGCGGTCTGCGGCAAGGCGCGCAGGCCGCGCGCCAGGTCGTTGCCGCTGACGTCGGGCAGGCCGATATCGAGCAGGCACAGTTCCGGCGCCTGGCGCTGGGCGATCTCCAGCGCCTCCAGCGCGGTGTGCGCGACCAGCACCTCGTGGCCCGAGGCGTCGAGCAGCAGCTGCAGCGTTTGCGCGGCGTCGACGTTGTCGTCCACCACCAGCACCCGCAGTTTTTTGCCGCCGCCTTTCGCCGCCCGCGCCGGCGCTGCCGGCGCATGCTGTCCAGGCCCGCCGGGCAGGGTGATGGTGAAGGTACTGCCTTGCATTTCACCCGCGCTGTCGGCGGCGACGCTGCCGCCATGCAGCTCCACCAGCGATTTGACCAGCGCCAGTCCCAGCCCCAGCCCGCCCTGCGAACGGTCCGGATTGCGGTCGGCCTGGGCGAACAGCTCGAACACGCGGGTCCGCAGCTCCTGCGACATGCCGATGCCCGAATCGCTGATCATCAGCCGCACCACGCCCGGCCCGCCGCGCACCGCCAGCTTGACGCTGCCGCCCACCGGCGTGTATTTGGCCGCGTTGTTGAGGACATTGACCAGCACCTGCACCAGCCGTTTGTGGTCGCCCTCGATCCGCTGCGGGGTCTCGGGCAGCGACAGCTCGAAATGTTGCTGCTTGGCCTGGAACAGCGGCTCCGCCTGTTCGACGGCGTCGGCCACGACATCGGCCACGTTGAGCGGCGCGCGCGTGAGCGTCACCAGCCCGCGCGTGACGCGCGAGACGTCGAGCAGGTCGTCGACCAGGCGCGTCATGTGGTGCACCTGGCGCACGATGATGCCGGCCGTGCGCGCGACGGCCGCCTCGGTGGCGTGGCCGCTTTGCAGCAGCTGCGCGCCGGCGCTGATCGGCGCCAGCGGGTTGCGCAGCTCGTGCGCCAGCATCGCCAGGAATTCGTCCTTGCGCTGGTCGGCCAGGCGCAGCTGGCGTTCCGCGTTCAGGTGCTGCTGTTCCTTGGCCTGCAGCGCCTCGGCCATCGCGTCCAGCGCGCGCGCCAGTTCGGAGATCTCCTCGTTGCCGTAGACGATGCCGCTGCGCGCGCCCAGCGAGCCGGAGGCGATGTTGTTGGCGGTGGTGGCCAGGCGCTTGACCCGGCGCAGCACCAGCACGTCGCCGACGAACCACGCCGCCAGGAGCGCCAGCAGCACGGTGACGGCCAGCGCCGCCATGTCCATCAGCTGGTCGCGGCGGGCCACGGCGGTGATGTCGGCGGCCGGGATGCCGATGGTGACGGTGTAGTCGGACAGGCCGTTGTTGCCGACGCGGGCGAAGCGGTGCAGCCGCTCGATCCCGTCCGGGCCGGTCAGCAGCACCGGCTTGCCCGGCTCGCCGGACATGGCGGTGCGCATCTCGGGCCACACCATCTGGCCGTACCACTGGTCGGGATTGGGCTTGCGCGAAATGATCTTGCCTTCGGAATCGGCGGTGAGCAGCAGCGATCCGGGCGGCAGTTTGATGTCGGCGACAAAGCGATCGAGCTTGGTCAGGTCCAGCGCGGCGAACACCACCGCCTTGACCTGGTCGTTCTCGCCCATCAGCGGGTAGGTGAGGTTGATCGTGTGCTTGCGGATCACGCGGCCGAACACATAGCCGCCGGCGACGAAGCGGCGCAGGTGGACGGCGCGGCGGAAGTGCGCGCGGTCGGCCAGGTTGACCGGCGCCTCGGACGGGATCGCGCTGCAGGTGACGTCGCCGTTCAGCTGGATCAGGCCGAGGTTGGCGTAGTCCGGATTCTGGCGCTGGATGTTGGCCAGCAGGCGGCTGCAGTGGGCCTGGTCGCCGTTCAGGTCGGGGATGCTGGCCAGGTCGCGCAGGATCTGGCGCGCGCCTTCGATCGACTGCGCCTCGTTGGCGGCGGCCAGGTTGGTCAGGCGCTGCAGGTTCTCTTCCGCCACTTCGATCGCGTGTTCGCGTTCGCGCACGCCGCCGACCAGGGTCATCACCGCGATCGGCGCGATCGCCAGCGCCACCAGCAGGATCAGGCGGCTGCGCAGGCTATTGAGTTGAAAGAGAAGAAATGCCATGCTCGGTGCTTACCGGCTCCGATAGCGTGCGTTGCCAAAGCGGATGATCGCCTGGACGCCGCGCCTCAGCGTGGCGATGTCGTCCGAAATATAGCCGATGCGGATGAATCCTGGCGCACCCAACGCTTCGCCCGGCATCAGCGCCACCGAATGCTCGCTCAGCAGCTGTTCGGCGAACTGGTTGCTGTCCATGGTCAGCGCCGAGATGTCGCCCCACAGGTAGGGGCCGGAGGCCGGGCAGTGCATGGCCAGCCACGGCAGGCCGTGCACCAGGTCCAGCACCAGGTCGCGGCGCTGGCGGTAGTCGGCCAGCATCGCGGCCGGCTCGCCCGATTCGAAGGCCGCGGCCAGCGCCAGCTGGATCAGCATCGGCGCGGCGGCGGTGATCGGGCCCTGCAGCGTCTCCATCGCGGTGGCCACGTGGGCCGGCGCCACCGCGAAGCCGGCGCGCCAGCCCATCATCGCGTAGCTTTGCGAGGCCGAATACAGGGTGACGATGCCGATGTCCTGCCAGTCCGGGCGCGCGGCCAAGCTGGTGTGGGCGCCATCGAAGATCAGTTTTTCGTAGCTCTCGTCGACGATGGCGCGCGTGCCGGTGCGCTTGAGCCAGGTCGCGATGCGCTCGATCTCGTCACCGCTCAGCACGCCGCCGGTGGGGTTGTGTGGGTTGTTGATGATCAGGATCTTGGCCGGCGGCAGGCTGGCCAGGAAGCCGGCGGTGACGGTGGCGGGCAGGTCGACCAGCACCGGCACCAGGCCCAGCAACTTGCAGGTGGTGACGTAGGCCGGCCAGTGCGGCTTGAAGATGATGACGGCGTCGCCGGGATCGGCCATCACGTACAGCGCCTGGTACAGGGCCTGCTTGGCGCCGTTGGTGACGATGACCTCGTCGGCCGTGGCGGCGATGCCGTTCTCGCGCACGACCTTGGCGGCCAGGCGGGCGCGGATGCCGGCGTCGCCGCCGACCGTGGTGTAGGGCAGGGCCGGCTGCGACAGGGCGTCGCGCGTGGCCCGCAGCACCGGATCCGGCGCCGGGAAATGGGAAATCGCGATGGAGAAGTCGATGACATCCTCGCCGCGTGCTTTCATGGCGTCGACGCGGCCGTGCATGGCGGTGGTCGCCAGTGGGCTGGAGCGGGCAATCCGTTGTGAAAGTTCCATATTAATGTCTCTATGGCAAATTTTTTGATTTGACATTCTACTTCAGATACGGAAGTCGGTACGCACGCATGGCGTCGTTATTTGCTGGATGGTATTCTCGTGGGATTTACCAACAAGGGCATACGGAATCTTATGCGGATGATAACAAGTAAACTGGTCCCGGCGCTCGCGCTGGCGTGCGCGGCCACCGGCATGGCCCGGGCGGAGGATGTGATCCGGATCGGCCACGTGGCGGCCACGAGCGGCCCGATCGCCCACCTGGGCAAGGACAACGAAAACGGCGCCCGCATGGCGGTGGACGAGCTCAACGCCAAGGGCGTGGTGATCGGCGGGAAGAAGTACAAGATCGTGCTGCAGGCCGAGGACGACGCCGCCGATCCGAAGCAGGGCACGGTGGTGGCGCAGAAGCTGGTCGATGCCAGGGTCAACGGCGTGATCGGGCATGAGACCTCGGGCACGACGATACCGGCCTCGCGCATCTATCACGACGCCGGCATACCGCAGATCTCGCCGTCGGCCAGCAATCCGCAGTACACGCGCCAGCATTTCAACACCGCCTTCCGCAACATCGCCAACGACGAGCAGCTGGGCGCGGCGCTGGCGCGCTACGCGCTGCAGAACGTCAAGGCCAAGCGCATCGCCGTCATTGACGACCGCACCGCCTACGGCAAGGGGCTGGTCGATGAATTCGTCAAGAACATCAAGCGCGGCGGGGCGGCCTCGGGCACCAGCGTGGTGTCGACCCAGTACACCAACGACAAGGCCACCGACTTCAGCGCCATCCTCACCGCCATCAAGGCGACCAAGCCGGACATGGTGTTCTTCGGCGGCATGGACGCGGTGGCCGGGCCGATGCTGCGGCAGATGAGGCAGTTGGCGATCCCGATCAAGTTCATGGGGGGCGACGGCATGTGTTCGGATTCGGTGCCGCGCCTGGCGGGCGACGCCATGAGCGACGGCCAGGTGATCTGCGCCGAGGCGGGCGGGGTCGAGCCGTCGCAGGAAAAGGGCATGGCCGATTTCCGCGTGGCGTACAAGAAGAAGTTCGGCATCGACGTGCAGACCTACTCGCCCTACACGTATGACGCGCTGATGACGATGGTGGAGGCGATGCAGAAAGCCGGCTCGCCGGACCCGGCCAGGTACCTGCCGGCGCTGGCCAGGATCACGCATAAAGGCGTGACCGGCAACATCACCTTCGACGCGCGCGGCGACGTGCAGGACGGCGTGCTGACCATCTACACCTTCCGCAATGCCAAACGCGAAAAGCTCGCCGTAGTTAAGTAAAGCAATTTGGGGTCAAGTCTGGCATTCGGACACGAGCTCTGCCGTAGCGGGTTAAGCAATTTGGGGTCAAGTCTGACATTCGGACACGAGCTCTGCCGTAGAAGGCCTCTACGGCAGAGCTCGTGTCCGAATGCCAGACTTGACCCCAATTTTGTGTCCGGATGTCGGACTTGAGCCTAACTTTATTTGGCGGGCTCAGCCTTCGGATGGGCTGCGGCCGGGGCCTTGCGGCGGGCCGAAGCGTGGTTCGGTGTGGTTGTCGGCGGCGGTGGCCGGGCCGCCGATGCGGTACGACAGGCCCAGGTAGAACACCCGGCCGTCGAAGCGGCGCGTGCTGGTCTCGCGCAGCGTGGCGCTGTTGATGATGGTCTCCATCTTGTTGGTCTTGAACAGGTCGGTGACCGTGCCGACCAGGGTCAGGCGTGGCGTCACCGCCTGGCGCACGCTCAGGTTGACGGTGTGGTTCGGCGAGCGGTAGCCCTGGCCGGACAGCGTCTTGCCCTGCATCTGCACGGCCATCTGCACTTGCGTGGCGGCGCTGTAGGCGTAGTTCAGCCGCACCCGTCCGCTCAGCGAGTTGGCGCTGCGCGTGACCAGCGCGCCGCTGTCGTCCAGCGTGGTCTGCTGGCTGCGCGCCAGGTTGCCGCTGGAGTTGAGCGTCAGCGACGGCGTCAGCTTGCCGCTGACGGTGAACTCCAGCCCGCTCGAGTGGCTGCCTTCGCCGTTCTGGCGCGTGGTCAGCAGCACGTTGTTGGCGATGAAGGTGCGGTAGTCGACGATGGAGTCGGTGTCCTTGCGGTAGTAGCCGCGCAGATTGGTCTCCAGCGCGCCGAACTTGGTTTCGTAGCCTACTTCGAACGAATCGGTCTTGGTCGGCTTGAGCATCGGATTGCCGGACGAGACGTTGAACTCGTCGCGGTACACCACGTAGGGATTGAGGTCGCCGGCGTTCGGCCGGCGGATGCGGCGCGCGTACGCGAAGCGCATGTTGGCCGTCTCGGTCGCCTTGTAGGTGGCAAAGAAGCTCGGGATCAGATTGGTGTAGTTGTTCTTGGCCTCGACCCCGCTGGTGATCTGGTGGATGTCCATGTCGGTGTACTCGGTGCGCAGGCCGGCCAGCGCGCCCCAGCGGTCATTGAGCTTGAGCTGGTAGGAGCCGTACAGCGCGACCACGGTCTCCTCCAGGTCGAAGCGGTTGCTGCGCGCGGGGTTGACCATGGCCACCGAGGTCAGCGGATTGATGTCGGTGTACAGCGTGTCGAAGTTGTTCTTGTTGGTGGCGACCTTGTAGCCGGCCTTGAGGCTGCCGCCGGCCAGCGGACGCTCGTAGTCGCCCGTGAAGTCGACGATGTGGGTGCTGTTGTCGTTGCGCTGGTTGGCGCGCGTGTTCGGGAAGCCGCCGGCCGCGTAGTCGTTGGCGTAGGCGCTGTTGCTGTCGTTCTCGGAGGCCGATACGCGCAGGTCGATCTTCAGCGTCTCGTTGGGCAGCGCGCCCTTGTGGTCGTAGCGCCCGCCCCAGCTGAAGTTCCTGGAGTCGCTGTCGCGCAAGGTGGTGCGCACGTAGTCGGTGGCGGGGAAGCCTGCGGTGGCGCCGTTGATGTAGTGGTCGATGCCGCGCTGGTCGTTGCCGCGTCCCATGTAGTTCGCGCTGGCGGTCAGCGTGTCGTTCTGGTCCAGGTTATAGCTGACGGTGCCGTTGATGCCGCCCATGTCGTTCAGGCCCTCGCCGGAAGAAGCCTGGCTGCTGTGGACGAAGGCGCCGGTGGCCGGGTCGAGCCGGTCGCGGCTGACGACGGCGGTGGAGTTGCGGCCGTCGTGGCGCACGTTGACGCCGCCCTGGAAGCCCCACGGTCCCTCGTTGTAGCTGCCCGACGCGGCGCTGTTGTAGCGGCCGGCGTAACCGCCGTTGGCGTTGACGCTGGCGAAGCCGCCCGGCTTGCGGTTGCGGCGCATCACCAGGTTGAGGATGGGGCCGCCGCCGGCCTCGTTGCCGAACTGCGCGCCGGGGTTGTTGATCACCTCGACCGATTCGACATCGTCGGCGTTCATCGCCTGCAGCGTGGCGCCGCGGTTGTCGCCCTGCAGCATGGCGGACGGCTTGCCGTCGACCAGGATCTGCACATTGGTGCTGCCGCGCAGCGTGACCGTGCCGTCCGGATCCACCGCCACCGACGGCACGTTGTTGAGGGCGTCGGCGGCGGTGGCGTTGGTGCTGCTGATGTCGGACTTGACGTCGTACACCTGGCGGTCGATGCGGTTGGTCGGCCGTTCGCCGGCCACCGTGACCGACGGCACCACCGGCGCCGCTTCCTTGGGCATGGCCGAGGTGGCGGGCTTGGCGGCCGGTTTGGCGGGCGCGGCCTGGTCTTGGGCGAGGGCGCCCAGGGGCGCGGCGAGGCAGGCGGTCAGGACTATCTTGTGCATGGTGAATCGGGCCGTGCAATGGCGCCGTCGAGTTCGTCTTTTAAAGGGTTGCTATTTTAGTTGGAACTCAAGCGGCAATAGTTGCTATTTACAATACTTTACTTGGCACCCGGAGGAGCGGCTAAAATAGCGCCTCACACAGGAGAATCCCATGGCACGCGGCACCGCCCACATCGGCAAGGACAGTTACCAAACCACCATAGAAGTCAGCGGCCACACGTTGACTGGCGACGAGCCGGAGCGCAACGGCGGCCGCGACACAGGCCCGGCGCCTTACGATTTCGTGCTGGCCGGCCTGGGCGCGTGCACCGCGATCACGCTGCGCATGTACGCCGACCGCAAGCAGTGGCCGATGGACGCGGTCGACGTCGCCCTGCAGCTGACCCGCGACGACCACGGCGCAATGATGGTCAAGCGCACGCTGTCCTTCACCGGCACACTTGATACGGAACAGAAATCCCGCCTGGCCGAAATCGCCGAGAAGACGCCGGTGACGTTGACACTGAAGGCCGGCATGGTGATCGACACGACCGTCAACTGAGTGTCCGCTTTGCCCCGCACCTGACTTATATCAGAGCGCGCGGCGCTGAACGTTCAAGAATGTGCTTGAACTTCAGCGAGCGTGACATGAAGCAGACTCCTCTTGGCTCGGCAATACTTCGGCTGTTTGGCGATTTGGGCGAGCGCCTGGCGGAACGCAACGTACCTGCGGATGCTGTCCGTGCGTATTTGTTCGGCGGTTGTGCCGTGCACATCTACGCTACCTCGCGAACCACCAGCGACGTCGACGTGGAATTTGATTACCAGCTTCTACATCGCGGCGATCTGGATCTCTCTCTGCAAGAGCTGCCGTTTTTATTGTATGACGATCCTGAGCATGGGCCTTCGCAGCTCGTGTACGACCGCAAATTCAACACGACGCTCTGCCCGCTGCACGAGGACTATCGGGAGCGGTCCAGCAGACTGGGCGGGGAGTCCACCTTTGATTCGCCGTTATCGGTATGGCTACCGTGTCCCGAAGACCTGGCGATTACAAAGCTCGGCAGGCTTTCCACAATGGATGTCGACGACATTCTTCTGTTGCTTGAGCAACCCGGTGCGTCAATCGAGAGATTTGAACAGTTGGCTCGGGAGGCGATTAAATATTATGTCGGGCCTGACTTGAGCAGTCATATCGACTATATTAAAAGAAAATGGTCGGCGAGGTGACGTCATGATGCTGAATCGCGAAGAGTTCGATGAGGCGTTGGCCGCGTTGTGCAGCGACGGACTGGCACGCATGGATCCAGCGCTATTGCTGAGGGTTGCGCTTACTGTCTGGTATACCTCGCTCATTCCCGACCTCGGGAAAGTACCCGCGGCCAATCGCGCTGATATTGGATATCTGCTGGATCGGTTGTCGAGGTTTAACATCATGTCCAAGCAGCGCAAGTTGGATTTGCTTGGATCGCTGGCCCCCTACAAGCCCATGTCCCCGCCAGCAACGATGAGCGCATGCAAGGACGTGCTGGCAATCGAATGGGGCGCCTCCGCCGATCTGATGCCGTTCGTTGAGGAACTGCTTCCCTACCAAACACGCCACTACGCCGCGACTATCTGAGCGGCTATCTTCCCGACCCACCATCCGGCGACCACGCCGGATTTTTTTTGCCGACGCGGGAACTGACCAGTCTTGAACCGGTCTAATCAAGGCAAGTTGAGCCGTGCCACCGAGGTTTTCCGATTCGACCTTCTCTTCATGGGGATAGATATGGACTTGATTAAACGCTGGGCGGGGCTGCTTGCAGTCGCCGCTGGTTGTACCGTCTCCGCATCCGCCGCGCCGTTGCTGAACGAGGGCTTCAACGACATCGGCACCCTGGCCGCCAGCGGCTGGGTGTTTGTGAACAACAGCTCGCCGCCCGGCAGCACCGCGTGGTTCCAGGGCGTGCCCACCGTGTTTCCAGCGGCCGCCGGCGCGGCCGATTCCTATATCGCCGCCAACCTCAACAACGCCACCTTCGGCGGCGCCATCAGCAACTGGCTGCTGACGCCGCAGTTGGCCTTGTCCAACGGCGAGTCGCTGAACTTCTCCCTGCGCCTGCTTGGCGAAGGCTTCCTCGACACGGTCGAAGTCTACCTCAGCACCAACGGCGCCAGCACCAGCTTGGGCGGCTTCCATCTGCTGGCCGGGTTCGACTCGGCCACGGACACCGGCTGGCTCGACCATTCCCTGCTGGTTGGCGGCCTGACTGCGCCAGCCACCGGACGCTTTGCCTTCCGCTACGTCGTCGACGATACCAGCGTCAACGGCGACTACATCGGCATCGATAACGTCAGCGTGAACGCGGCGGCGATACCCACGCCCGGCACTGTCGCGCTCATCGTGCTTGGCCTGTGCGGGCTGGCCGGCGTGTCCCGCCAACGCAAGCCGGTCAGCTGGCTGGCGTTCTCCGGCCTGGCCTTGATGGGAACAACAGTGCAGGCGCTGCCGGAGGATGGTGTGATGACTCTTCCCCACGTGAACGTGGTCACCCGGCAGGCTGCACCGCAACCGGCCGCGGGGCGGGACGTCAGCGGACTCAAGGCGTACAAAGACCCCGCCACCGGCAAGCTGGGCAATCCCACGCCCGAACAATCCGCCGCGCTGGACGCCGCCATCCGCGCCAGCGCAGCCGGGCCGAAGGCGCGCGCCGCCGCGCCCAGGATGATCCACCCGCCGCACGGCGGCGTCGGCATGGTGCTTGACAATTCGCAAACACCTTACTCGGTGGTGCCGCCTGCCCAGGGAGAACAAAAATGAAGCGCACCGTGACAGCCTTCATCGCGGCGGTGGCGCTGCTGTGTTCGTCAATGGCCTGGGCGGCCGCGACCATCACCATCGTCAACGGCGACCCCGACGGCGTCGGCTTCAACGACGCCACGCCCGTGGCCCCGGCCGGGGGCAACGCCGGCACCACGTTGGGCGCGCAGCGCCTGAACGCCTTCCAGGCCGCCGCCAGCAAATGGGGCGGCACGCTGACCAGCAGCGTGCCGATCCGCATCCTCGCCACCTGGGAGGCGCTGCCATGCAGCGACGGCGGCGCCGTGCTCGGCTCGGCCGGCGCGCTCGAGGTGTTCTCGGACTTCGCCGGCGCGCCGGTGGCCAACGCCTGGTTCAGCAAGGCGGAAGCGAACAAGTATCTCGGCACGGACATCGATCCCGACTCGCCCGACATCCGCGCCCGCTTCAACGTCAACCTGGGCCAGCCGGGCTGCTTCACCGGCGTACCGTTCTATCTGGGGCTGGACAATAATCATGGCCCGCTGGTGGATTTGGTGACGGTGCTGGAACATGAATTCGCCCATGGCTTCGGCTTCCAGACCTACACCGATTCGGAAACCGGCGAACAGCTGGGCGGCATCCCCAGCATCTGGGACTACTTCCTGCTCGACACCAGCACCGGCAAGCTGTGGAAGGACATGAGCGACGCGGAACGGGTGGCGTCGGCGCTCAAGTCCGGCAAGCTGGCGTGGAACGGCGCCATCGTCAACCAGGCCGCGCAGGCCGTGCTGCAGCAAGGCACGCCGGTGCTGACGGTGTTGGCGCCGGCCGGCATCGCCGGCATCATGCAGGTTGGCACGGCCAGCTTCGGGCCGCCGCTGGCCAGCCCCGGCGTGACCGGCGAGGTGATGCCGGTGATCGATGCGCCGCCCGGCCAGGGCCTGGCCTGCGATCCGTTATCGCCCGCCAATGCGCTGGCCGTCAGGGGCCGCATCGCGCTGATCGACCGTGGCACGTGCACCTTCGTGGTCAAGGTCAGGCACGCGCAGGATGCCGGCGCCATCGGCGTCATCATCGCCGACAACACGGCCGGCGCGCCGCCGCCCGGCCTGGGCGGCACCGACACCAGCATCGTGATCCCGGCCGTGCGCGTCACGCTGGACGATGGCAAGCGGCTCAAGTCCGCGCTGGCGACGCGTTCGCGCACGCACTCCGGCGTGTTTGCCAACCTCGGGGTGAACCTGGCGATACGCGCCGGCACCGATGCGGCCGGCCGCGTGCTGATGTACGCGCCCGATCCCAACCAGCCGGGATCGTCGGTGTCGCACTACGATGTCAGCGCGTTTCCGAACCAGCTGATGGAGCCGTCCATCAACGGCGACCTGACGCACGAGGTGACGCCGCCGCGGGACTTGACCTTCCCGCTGCTCAGGGATATCGGCTGGTAGAAAATTAGTTGGCGGGCGCGCTGGTGACGTAGTCGACGATCAGGTCCGCCGCTTCGTCGGGGATGGTCAGGAAGCGCGCGCCGTTGCGGTAGCGGCCGTGCGTGCCGATCAGGGCGCTGTGCAGCACCGTCAGCGTGACCCTGTTCTGGACCGGGCTGCCGGGAAAGCTGAAAGTCATCACATAACTGGTGTCGAGCGGCATTGCGTGGTCGCTGAGGAACGCCACGCCCATGCGGGAGATGTCGATGATCTGTGTGACGGCGGTGTTTTGGCCGTCCATGTCGCTGATGTGCGCGTCAACCTGCAGCAATCGTCGTACATGTTCTCGTCTAGGGTCCATCAATTCATGCCAGGAAAAAACGTCAGTATGACAGATTTGGACGCCCGCGATTGCAAGCCGGCGTGCGCTGTCGTACATACCGCGCGCACGCCGCTGGCTAATCTGTCCCGACCGGGGCATCCCGCTGAACGGAGAGATGATGGCAAGCCCGCAAACCAAGCAAAAACGTCAGGTCGCCGAAGTGCTGCGCAAGGTGTTCGGCATGCATGCGCTGCGCGATGGCCAGCGCCAGGTGATCGACAGCGTATTGGCCGGGCGCGACACGCTGGCCGTCATGCCGACCGGCAGCGGCAAATCGCTGTGCTACCAGCTGCCGGCCTGCCTGCTCGACGGCGCGACGGTGGTGGTGTCGCCGCTGATATCGCTGATGAAGGACCAGGCCGAGAAGCTGGAGGAGGGCGGCATCGCCAGCGCGGCGCAGATCAACAGCAGCCTGTCGCGCGGCGACGAACAGGCCGCGCTGGAGGCGATCGCGCGCGCTGGCAAGGACGTGATCTTCTGCACTCCGGAGCGGCTTGCCACGCCGGAGTTCCTGGCGCTGCTCAAGCGCGGTGGCGTCGCGCTGGCGGTGGTCGACGAGGCGCACTGCATTTCGCAGTGGGGCCACGACTTCCGTCCGGCCTACCTGGAGATCGGCGCGGCGCTCGACGCGCTGGGCAGCCCGCAACTGCTGGCATTGACCGCGACCGCCACCGATGAAGTGATCGCCGATATCCGCCGGCAGCTCGGCCGCCCGCGCATGGAGGTCGTCAACACCGGCATCTACCGGCCCAACCTGCGCTACCGCGTGCGCCAGGTGACCAACCCGGAGGAGCAATACGCGACCGCGCTGCAACTGGTGCGCGACAGCGCCGGCGTCGGCATCGTCTACGCGGCCACCGTCAAGGCGGCCGAGGAAATGCACGCGCTGCTGCGGGAGGCCGGCGAGAGCGTCGCGCTCTACCACGGCAAGCTGCGCGCGGCCGAACGCAGCGACAACCAGAACCTGTTCATGAGCGGGGAACGGCGCGTGATGGTGGCGACCAATGCCTTCGGCATGGGCATCGACAAGCCGGACACGCGCTTCGTCATCCATCTGCAGGTGCCTGCCAACCTGGAAGCCTACTACCAGGAATCCGGCCGCGCCGGACGCGATGGGCTGGACGCCGAGTGCACGCTGTTGTACCACCACGCGGACAAGCGCCTGCAGCAGTACTTCCTGAGCAAGCACTATCCGTCCGCCGATGAAGTGAAGGCCGTCTACGAGGCCGCCGTGGCGCTGGGCCAGGCCTCGTTCAACGAGGTGGAATTGAAGTCCCTGCTGGAGCAGATGCCGGCCGGGCAGTTGAAGGTCTGCCTGAAGATGCTCAAGGACGGCAAGCTGTTGAAGCGCGACCGCAAACTGGCCTATGTGCTGGCCGGCGGTACGCCGAAGGCCGCGGACTTCGAAGCGATGGCGCAGGTCTACGCCGACAAGCATGAGCGCGACCGCGAGGGCCTGGAACAGATGGTGTCCTATGCCCAGAGCGGCTATTGCCGATGGAAGCTGCTGCTGGATTATTTCGGCGACCGTCCGGTGGACTTCGAACGTTGCTGCCGTTGCGACAATTGCCTGTCGCCGCCGACTATCCAGGACAGTCCGCAACCGGTTGAAGCGGCGCCGGCGCCGGACGGCGGATACACGCCAGCGCCAGCAACGCCGCCAGCAACAGCAGTGCTGCCGATATCGCCATCGCCAGCCGCATGCCAGTGAGGCCGTGACGGTCGGCCGCCACCAGCGCACCGAAGATCGCCACGCCCAGGGCGCCGCCAACCTGGCGCGCCGTGTTCAGCACAGCGGACGCCGTGCCGGCCTGGGTACGCGCCACGCCGGACAAGATCGACGTGGTCATCGCCGGCACGCCCAGGCCCATGCCGGCCGGGATCAGCGCCAGGCCGGGCAGCATTTGCAGGAAGGTGGCGTCATTCGAGATGCCCCACCAGCCCAGCAGCGCGTAGCCGCTGGCGCCGATGGCTGCGCCCAGCACCATCGGCGTGCGCAGCCCGGTGCGTGGCGCCATCCATCCGCTGACGATGTTGGACAGGATGAAGGTGGCCGTCAGCGGCAGGAACACCAGCCCCGCATGCAGCACGCTGAAGCCGCGCACCTTTTGCAGGTAGAAGCTGAGCACAAAGATCACGCCGTAGTACGAAAAATTCATCAAGACGCCGAACAGCACCGCGCCGGAGAAGGGCGCGTTGCGGAATAGCCCCAGCGGCAGCATGGGCGAGCGGCTGCGCGTCTCGACGGCGATGAACAGCGCCCCGGCCACCATGGCGGCCGCCAGTCCGGCGCGCACCATCCAGTGCGACCAGCCCAGCGCCTCGAATTCGATCACGGCGCCGATCAAGCCAGTCAGCGCGACGACCGCCAGCAGTTGCCCGGCCAGGTCCAGCGAGCGATGCGGATCGCGCCCGGCCAACGCCGGCACCACGCGCCGCGTGAGCCAGAAGCCGGCCACGCAGATCGGCACATTGACCCAGAAGATGCTGCGCCAGCCGGCCAGCGACAATAGCAGCCCGCCCAGCACCGGCCCGGCCGCGATCGACAGGCCGCCGGATGCGGTCCACCAGGCGATGGCTTTGGCCAGCTTGGCCTTGTCGTCGGCGTAGGTGGCATTGAGGATGGCGAGTGAACTGGGCACCAGCAGCGCCGCGCCCACGCCTTGCAGCGCGCGGGCGAGGTTGAGGGCGGTGGCATTGGGCGCCATCGCGCAGGCCAGCGAGGCCGCCGTGAACAGCGTGAAGCCGGTCAGGAAGGTGCGGCGCGAACCGAACTTGTCGCCCAGCGCGCCGGCGGACAGCAGGAACACGGCGAAGCCCAGCGTGTAGGCGTCTACCACCCATTGCAGGGCCGCCACGTCCGCGCCCAGCTCGCGGCCAATCTGTGGCAACGCGACGTTGACGATGGTGACGTCCAGCTGGACGATGATGAAGGCGAAGCTGCAAGCGAGGAGAATGGCGCGGTCGGTTTTCATGCCTGAACTATAGGATGGTTTGACTATTTAAAAAAATGAATAATAATGAAGCTATCTATCTCATTTTAAGAATCGACCATGGAACTCTCCGCCCTGCGCATTTTCAAGGCGGTCGCCGAGGAGGGCAGTGTTACGCTGGCCGCCTCGCGGCTGAACCGCGTGCAGTCCAACGTGTCGGCGCGCCTGACGCAGCTGGAGGAGTCGCTGGGCGTGCCGCTGTTCCATCGCTCCGGCCGCAAGCTGCAAATCACCGCGGAAGGCACGCGGCTGCTGGCCTATGCCGACCGCCTGCTGCAACTGGCCGAGGAGGCGCAAGCCGCCGTGCAGCCGGACCAGCGCCCGTCCGGCCAACTGCGTATCGGCTCGATGGAGACCACCGCCGCCGCGCGCCTGCCGCAAGTGCTGGCCGCCTTCAACCGCAAGCACCCGCATGTGGACCTGCTCCTGGACACCGCGCCCACCGACCAGCTGCTGGACGGCGTTTTGAAGCACCGGCTGGACGTGGCGCTGGTGGCCGGCCCGGTGCCGCACGCCGAGCTGGCGCAGCTGCCGGTGTTTGAAGAGGAACTGGTGCTGATCACCTGCCACGGCCATCCGCCGGTGGCGTCGCCACGGGATCTGGCGCGCCGCAACCTGCTGGTATTCCGTAGCGGTTGTACCTACAGGCGCCGTTTGGAGGCGTGGTTTGCGGAAGGCGGCGTGGCGCCGGCGCGCGTGTCGGAATTCGGCACCTTCGAGGCAATCCTCGGCTGCGTGGCCGCCGGCATGGGCGTGGCGCTGATGCCCAGGGAGGTGCTCAACCAGCGCAAGCTGGCCAGGACCATACGCCAGCACGAACTGCCGCCGGAAATCGCCCGCGTCGAAACGCTGCTGGTCTGGCGCAAGGACGTGCTGCACCATCCGGCCCGTAGCGCCTTTGCGGACAGCCTGGCCTAGCGGCGCGCCACCTTCTCGACCAGGAAGTCGACAAAGGTGCGCACCCGCAGCGACAGGTGGCGCGCGTGCGGATATAGCAGGAAGAAGGGCCGCGAGGTGCCGCCATGTTGCGGCAGCAGTTCGACCAGTTCGCCGCGCGCCAGGTCCTGCTCGATGATGAAGCGGTAGGTGTGCGTAAGGCCCGCGCCCGCACGCGCCAGCGTGACGGTGCCCAGTATGTCTTCCGAACAGATCAAGCCCCCGTTGGTGACCATGTCGACCGCCGCGCCATCCTGCATGAACTGCCACGGAACCCGCTTGCCGGTGCTGGGCAGGTCGAACTGGATGCATTCGTGCTTGTCCAGATCCTCCAGCTTGCGGGGCTTGCCGTGGCGCTTCAGGTAGGCGGGCGACGCCGCCAGCACCAGCTCCGCGTCCTCCAGTTTGCGCGCGATGAGGTTGGAATCGGCCGGCGCGCGCCCGCGTATCGCCAGGTCGTAGCCCTCGTCGGCGAAGTCGATATTGCGGTTGCTGACGTGGATATCGAGCGTCACCTCCGGGTACTTCCTGCGGAACTCGCCCAGCAAGGGCAGCAGGCGGTAATGCGCGTACGGCGTCGGCGCGCTGATACGCAGCACGCCGGCCGGCTTGGCCTGTGCGCCCGTGACCTGGCGCTCCGCGTCGGTCAGTTGAGAGAGCGCCTGCCGGCATTGCTCGAAGTAGATGCGGCCGCCGTCCGTCAAGCGGATCTGGCGCGTGGTGCGCACGAACAGGCGCACGCCCAGTCGCTCCTCCAACCGGGCGATGGAGCGGCTCACGGCGGCCGGCGTCACCCCGGCCGCCGTGGCGGCGGCGGTAAAACTGCCCAGTTCCGCCGCAAAGCAAAACAGCTCTATGCTGCCCAGCAGGACGTCGTCGAAATAGCGCTTCATGGCGGCCTTATTGATTACATGGTGTATCAATTATCTTGCATCGCTGCGCATTTATCAACGCCGAGGTCATAAGTATAGTGATCTGCATGGCGTCGTTGAACGCCCCAACCAGAACCTGAAGGAGTACCACCATGAAAACAGTCATCGTCACCGGCGCATCGAGCGGCATCGGCTTCGCCATCGCGGAGGCTTACCTGAAACGCGGCTACAACGTGGTCGGCAACGCCCGCTCGCTGGACCGCCTGCAAACGGCCGCCGCGCAATGGGGCAATCCGGCGAACTTCCTGCCTGTGGCTGGCGATATCGCCGATCCGGCCACCGCCGCCAACCTGTTCGCCCGCGCGGTCGAGGCCTTCGGCAAGGTGGATGTGTTGATCAATAACGCCGGCATCTTCATCGCCAAGCCGGTCGCCGACTACACGCAGGAAGAAGTGAAGTCCATCGTCGACACCAACCTGATGGGATTTTTCTACCCGTCGCAGGAAGCGGCGCGGCACATGAGCGCCAACCGTTCCGGCCATATCGTCACCATCACCGCCAGCCTGGCGCTGCAGCCGACCGCCAAGGTGCCGGCGCTGCTGCCCATCCTGATCAAGGGCGGCCTGAATAGCGCCACACGCGGCCTGGCACTGGAGCTGGCCGCATCCAACGTCAAGGTCAACGCGGTGGCGCCCGGCATTATCGATACGCCGATGCACGGCAAGGACGAGGGCACCCGAAGCTTCCTGAAGGCGCTGTCGCCGAGCGGCGAAATGGGCGGCGTGCGGGACGTGGTGGAGGCGGTGATGTACCTGACCGAATCGGGCTTCACCAGCGGCGCCGTGCTGCCGGTCGACGGCGGCGCCACCGCCGGCACCTGGTAAGGAGCCGCGCCATGCCCTACGTGAATATCCGAGTGACCAACGAAGGCGTAACGGCGGCCCAGAAGCTGGAGCTGATCGAAGGCGCTACCGACTTGCTCAGCCGCGTGTTGAGCAAGGATCCGGCCACCACCGTTGTCATCATCGACGAAGTGGAAACCGACAACTGGGGCCTGAACCGCGAGAGCATCACCATGCGCCGGCGACGCCCCAAGTCGGCGGTGTGAGCGGAGCTTGATTCCGCTCACGCGGAGTGGATTTTTGAGAGATTGTGGCGGCTGAAACGGGTCCAAAATGGACCCGCCACCTTCGACGAAAGGTCCATGATGCAAGCCTCCGTTTCCCCCGCAGCCAAGGGTGCCGCTCCGGCCTCATCCCGTGGCGTGCTCCAGCGTAAATGTTCGTGTGCGGCGTCCGGCACCAGCTGTGCGCGCTGTGAGGGATCGCAGCCGCCGATGCAGCGCAAGGCCAGCGGCCCGCCGGCCAGCCCTGGCGTGCCTGCGGCGGTCGACCGCGTGCTGGCCTCGCCCGGCCGCGCGCTCGACCCATCCAGCCGGGCAACGATGGAGCGCGGCTTCGGGCGCGACTTTTCGCACGTCCGCATCCACAGCGGCGAGGCGGCGGCCGAGTCGGCGCGCGCGGTGCAGGCGCATGCGTACACGGTGGGCGACCATATCGTGCTTGGCGATGGCGTCGGTTCCTTGCATGGCGGCAGCGGCCGCGATCTGCTGGCGCACGAGCTGGCGCATGTGGTGCAGCAATCGGGCGGCGGCAGTGGCGGCGGTGGTGAGCATCCGGCGGCGCTGGAGCAGGAGGCCGATCGTGCCGCGCAATCGATCGGTGGCGGCGTGCCGTTCGAGGTGCGGGGCAGCGCCGCGCCGTCCGTGCAGCGCAAGCCCGACGATTCGACCTCCGAATTTCTGAAGCAGAAGGCTATCGAAGGCGCCTTGTCCGCTCTGGGCCTGAACTCCACGGCCTTGAAGTTGGTGGGCGCCGGCATCGGCGGCGCCATCGAAGGTTTCCACACCCAATGGACCGACGGCGGCACCGGCCAGCGCCTGGGCAAGCATCTGTCGGAGTTTTCGCTGAAAGATGTGCCGGCGTTGTTGAGCGGCTATGTCCAAGGCGTGATCCAGGGGGTGGTCAGTCCGATTACCGACCTGTTTTCCTTGTTTGTGCTGATGGAGCAGGGCCGCGACTTTGCCGCCAAGCTAGCGGAGAGCGCGCTGTTCGGCAAGAGCGGCCAGAAGGCCGAGCTGGATGCGATCCTGCAATCGCTGGCCGAGCTTGTCGCGCCGATGCGGGCTGTGGTGCAGGATATGAAGAGCCATCCGCTGGCCACGCTGAAGTCATTGCTGGAGTTCGCCTCGTCGCAAGGCTCGATGATGAGCAAGATGGAGGACATGGCCACCAAGGCCGGCCTGAGCGGCGGCAAGGCCATCGCCTTGTCGCTGGAGGAGCCTTGGGAGAAGAAGGAGAAGAAGGAAGAAGCCAAATTGAGCATATGGAAGCAGCCGGCGCAGTGGGCCAATCAGAAGCTGGAGCAGGCGGGCGAGGCATTGCTGTCGGGGCCTTGGGGGCGGGTCGGCAACAAGGCTGGCTATGCGCTCGGCTTCGCGGTGGTGCAGATCGTGTTGCTGGTGTTCTCTGACGGTATCGGTAATTTCATCACGTCAATCGGCCGTGGCATGGGTACCATCGCCAAGGCCGGCACTTTTTTGGGCAAGACGCTGGAAGGCGTGGGCAAGTTTGTGCAGGCTGCCGGCGCCGGGATTCGAGCGGTCGAGGAGGCGGTGGCTGCGGTGATGGCCTTCTTGACCAAGCCGCTGCTGCCGGTGTTGGAGCCGTTGATGAAACCGTTCAGCAAGGTCATGGACCGGCTGTCGAAGTTCCTGCGCAAGCTGTTTGGCGTGGCGGAGAAGGAGTCCGCCCATCTGGCCGCCACCGCCGTCGCCAAGACCGAAGGCGCGCTGGCCCACGCGCCCGCGCCGCCCACGCCGCCCCA
>NZ_WWCX01000083.1:0-27809 GCF_009857655.1 Duganella vulcania | reverse complement strand
CGGCGCGCCGTGCCCTTCGACGGCCACCAGCGCGGCGAGGCGGTGCGCGGCGTGGCGCTGCGCCTGAGCCTGCCATCCGCCTCGGGCCCGCCGGTCCAGGCCGACATCGGCGTGGCCAAGACGCTGCGCAAGCGCACCCAGATCCGTCACGCCGTGGTGCGCGCGCTGGTGCTGCTGGAGTCGCTGTTCGCGCTGGCCTGCGTCGGCCTGATCTGGTTCTCGGTCAGCAACGGCCTGCTGCCGCTGAACCGCCTGCGCGCCGGCCTCAACGCCCGCGACGGCGACGACCTCGAACCGATCGCGGCCACGCAAGTGCCGTACGAGCTGGAGCCGGTGGTGTCGGCCTTCAACGGCTTGCTGGACAAGGTAGGCGAGGGCGCGCGGGCGCGCCAGGAGTTCCTGGCCAACGTGGCGCACCAGCTGCGCACGCCGCTGGCCGGCCTCAAGACCCAGCTCGAATGGCTGGGCGCGCGCCATGCCGAGCCGGAGACCGCGCAGTCGGTCAAGCTGATGCTGTCGGCCACCGAGCGCATGATCCGCCAGACCAACCAGCTGCTGGCGCTGGCCCGCGCCGAGCCGGGCCATTTTGAAAAGACCCGGCTCGAACCGGTGGCGCTGAACGCGCTGGTGGAGGAGGCGGTCCAGTCCTTTGTCGACCGCGCCACGCTCAAGTCCATCGACCTCGGCTTCGACCTGCAGCCGCTGACCGTCATGGGCGACCGCTTCCTGCTGCGCGACCTGATCGACAACCTGATCGACAACGCCATCCGCTACACGCCGCCCCACGGCACGGTGACGGTGGCCTGCCGCCCGGACGGCGAGGGCGGCTGGCTCACGGTCGAGGACAATGGCCCCGGCATCCCGCCGGCCCGGCGCGAGCAGGTGTTCAGCCGCTACGTGCGGCTGGACGACAAGACCACCGGCAGCGGCCTGGGCCTGGCGATCGTGCGCGACATCGCCACCGTGCACGGCGCCACCCTGGCCATCGCCGACGGCGCCGGCGGCCGGGGCGCGCTGTTTTCCGTCCGTTTCCCCTGAATATTTGCCGCTGTCAGGAATTTGTCAGCATTTCCTCAGGGTAATGCAAGCTGGGCCCGTTACACTCCAGGCATGTGAACAATCATCGGGAGCGGGCCATGAAGCGTGTCCAACAGGGCTTTACCTTGATCGAGCTTATGGTGTCGGTGGCCATCGTCGGCATCTTGATGGCGGTGGCGATCCCGGCCTACAGCGATTACGTGACCCGCGGCCGCCTCAGCGAAGCGTTCACCGCGCTTGGCGGCGCCCAGCCGGCGGCCGAGCAGTTCTGGTCCAACAACCGCACCTATGTCGGCTTTGACGCCGTCAGCACCTTCCCGCCCGCCACCGCCAACTTCCGCTACGCGCTCAGCGCGGCTACCGCCTCGAGCTACACGCTGACGGCCACCGGCATCGGCAAGATGACCGGCTTCGTCTACACCATCGACCAGAACGGCACCCATGCCACCACCGGCAGCCCGACCGGCTGGGGCGTGAGCACCTCGTGCTGGGTGGACCACAAGGGTGGCGCATGTTCCAACTGACGCCGCCGGCCCGGCGCCGCCAGCGTGGCCTCACGCTGCTGGAGCTGCTGCTGACGCTGACCATCTTCGCCTTCATGCTGGCGATCGGCATCCCGAACGCCAGCAACTGGCTGCTGAGCAACCGCGCGCGCAGCGCCAGCGAGTTCTACGCCGACGGCTTCAGCCTGGCGCGCCGCCAGGCCGTCATGCACAACAGCTTCAGCCGGATCTCGCTGTCGCCCAACGTCAACAGCGGGCAGATGGACTGGCAGGTCGACATCTGCTTCGTCTCGCCGGCCACCCAGTGCGGCGCGACCGAGACCGGCTGGTCGACGGTCGACACGCCGGCCGACAACGATCCCGAGGGCGCGGCCGGCTACAGGTCGGTGTACCGCGCGGCCGACTCGCTGCCGAACTCGGAAGTGCTGTTGCCGAGCACCCTGCCGGAAGGCAGCTCGCAGGTCTACTACACCCCGGTCGGCTGGGTCGACACCCGCTTCGCCCAGCGCCTGACCAGCCTGCGCCTGGATCCGGCCGCCAAATACGCCAACGAAGTGCCGGCGGTGGCGCTGGTGGTCACGCTGGCCGGCATGGCCAGCAAGTGCGACCCGCGCGTCCCCGCCAGCGATACAAGGGCCTGCCCACCATGAAACCAACCATGTCCCCCCGTCCCTCCCGCCGCCAGGGCGGCATCGCGCTGCTGGAGGCGATGCTGGCCATTGTCATCCTCGGCATCGGCCTGCTCGGCACCATCGGCCTGCAGGCGCGCGCCTATTCGGCGCTGTCGGACGCCAGCCTGCGCGCCGAGGCCACGCTGGCCGGCGAAAAACTGCTGGGCGTGATGAACGCCGACAGCAACAACGTGCTGAACTACGGCGTCATCGAGGGCGGCGCCGTCACCGCCGCCGCCCAGCCGTGGGTGGACGAGACCCAGGCCGCGATCCCGGGCGCCATCATCGCCGTCACCGTCACGCCGCAGCAACTGCGGGTCCAGGTCGACATTTCCATCAAGTGGAAACGCAAGGCCGGCGGCGTCACCAACCAGCATCTGGTCACTTCCTATATTGCGATCTGAGCCATGAACCTCTCCCTGTCACGCCGCCGCGGCGGCTTCTCGCTGGTGGAACTGATGGTCAGCGTGGTGATCGGCCTGCTGGCGCTGCTGTTTGCCACCCGCCTGGTGGTCAGCGGCGAGCAGAACAAGGATGCCGCCGTGGGCGGTTCGGACAGCATGCAGAACGGCATGCTGGCGCTGTTCTCGCTCAGCAGCGACGCCACCGAGGCGGGCTGGGGCCTGAACGATCCGATGCTGGCCGGCTGCGACACCGTGTTCTCCGACGCCAACGGCTACGTGCTGCCGGCCACGCAGCGCGGCGGCGCCAACATTACGCCGCTGGCGGCGGCGGTGATCCAGTCCAACGGCCAGGACCCGGACGTGATCTCCTTCAACAGCGGCACCTCGCAGGCGGGCGCCGGCTCGGTCAAGCTGTTCGCCGACTACACGGTCGGCAACACGCTCACCATCGACAACCGCAACCCCTACGCCTTCAACGACGGCGACGTGATGGTGATGGCGCCGTTGACGCCGGGCAGCGGCCAGTGCACCCTGTTCCAGCTGTCCGGCTTCGGCGCCGGGGCCAACAGCACCATCCTGGTCAACAGCGGCGGACGCTACCGCTTCAATCCGGTCGACGGCCTGCCTTTGCCCTACAAGCAGAACCTGGCCTACATCTACAACCTGGGCGCGCCGGCGCAGTTGCACTTCCATACCTGGACGGTGGCCAACGGCGTGCTGCTGTTGCGCGCCGCCGAGTTGGCCGGCGCCGAGCAGGCCGGCGTGTCGGTGACCGACAACGTGGTCAGCATCAAGGCCCAGTACGG
Source organism: Duganella vulcania (assembly GCF_009857655.1). Taxonomy (NCBI): domain Bacteria; kingdom Pseudomonadati; phylum Pseudomonadota; class Betaproteobacteria; order Burkholderiales; family Oxalobacteraceae; genus Duganella; species Duganella vulcania. The sequence goes on along the minus strand of NZ_WWCX01000083.1, from coordinate 24,387 downwards.
CTTCGACGCGCGCCTGCCCGGCCCCAAGGCCTACGATCCCAACCCGGGCGCCGACGGCATGCAGGTCACCAAGTGGAGCGCCACCATGGTGGACGCCGACAGCGACGGCGTGGTCGGCAGCCCCGGCGACTACCAGCGCATCGCGGCGGTGCGGATCGCCGTGGTGGCGCGCAGCAAGAACACCGAGAAGCCGAACTCGGCGGGGCAGTGCAGCGCCACCACGGTGCTGCCGACCGTGTTTGCCACCAGCGTGCCGACCGGCGTGGCGGCGGTGCCGGTGCAGGTCAACGTGGCGGTGGCCAACGACCCGGTGGCGTGGCAGTGCTACCGCTACCGCGTGTTCGAGACCATCGTGCAGATCCGTAATTCCCAATGGAGGCCGTGATGCGCCTGCCTTCCCGACAACGCGGCATCGCGCTGCCCATCATGCTGATCATGCTGACGGTGATGCTGGTGAGCAGCATCTACCTGCTCAAGTCCAGCACCTCGACCACGCTGACCACGGCCAACCTGGCCTATGACGCGGCGCTGAGCAAGTCGGCCGACCTTGGCATCCACACGGCCTTCGCCTACCTGCGCTCGATACCGGCCTCGTCTCAGCTGGAAAGCAACCAGCCGGCCAACGGCTACGTCGCCACGCTGACGCCGACCTGGACCGTCAGCACCCCGGCCTTCTGGATCGGCTCGGTCACCTTGCCGGCCGACGCGGCCGGCAACCGGGTCGAGTACGTGATCCACCGCCTGTGCGACTTCGCCGGCCCCTTCAACCCGCCCAACCGCTGCCTGCTGACCTCGGCGCGGCCGAACTCCAAGTCGCCCACGCCCTACGGCAAGAGCAACCGCGCGGACAGCCCCAACTACCAGGACCAGCCGCAGCTGCACTACGTGGTCACGGCGCGCATCGTCGGCGCGCGCGGCGGCAATGTGATCACGCAGGCGGTCGTCATGAAAGGGCCGTGAGGCCGCAGTCTTTTTGAATGGAAGCCATCATGAACAAGTTCTCTTCGACGCTGTCCGGCCTGCTGCTTGGCGCCGCGCTGTGCGCGCCGCAGGCGGCCATGGCCGCGGCCACCCAGATCGCCCAGGTGCCGCTGCTTAACATCACCGGCACCGGCACCGTCAAGCCCAACCTGATGCTGCTGTTCGATAACTCCGGCTCGATGGACCAGACCTACACGCCGGACTACGTCAACGACAACCTGTGCCGCAGCGCCGCCACGCTGCAGGCCGGCATCACCGCGTGCGCGGTCGGCCATCCGCCGTTCATGAGCCCGGACTTCAACAAGCAGTACTACAACCCCAAGATCCGCTACCTGGTGCCGATCAAGTCCGACGGCAGCTACTATCCCGAGCAGAACGCCGCCAACACCAGCAACTGGACCTCGGTCAGCGGCGACGGCTTCGGCGCCCACAAGGCCGACCTGTTCGGCAACACGGTGAGCTCCAACATCAACCTGGTGACCGGCTTCCCCGACCTGAAGTGGTGCAACGGCAGCGGCGTGTGCCAGTTCAACACCGCCAGCTACACCTACCCGGACGCCAACTACCAGAGCGCCACCGCCATCACCACCGGCCCGTACTACTACACCATCGGCGTCGGCCAGTACTGCACCGACGACACCATGAAGACCTGCGTCTCGACCGCGGTCGGCGCGGCGGCGCCGGCCGGCTACCCGGTGCCGGTCAAGGTGCGCTGGTGCAGCGACAAGCTGCTGACCCAGTGCCAGGGCAAGCGGGTGGGGGCCTTCATCTACCCCGGCTATTCGATGCCGGCCGGCGCCACCGCGTCCTACGGCACCATCGCCATCGGCGCCTCGGCCACCGCCAGCGCGCTCAGCATCAGCAGCGTGGTGGTCAACGGCAGCATCACGATCACCAATGCGGCTGTCAACGCCGCCACCGGCACCAACAGCCTGATCAAGCAGCAAACGCTGGCCAGCGCGCTGGCCGCCAACATCATCGCCACCTCGGTGGGCCGGGGCGCCGCGTCCACCAGCCTGTACTATGCCTGCGTCAAGACGCCGACCGGCCAGGCCACGGTGCCCGCCTGCAGCGTGTTCGGCATCACGCTCAGTGCCGACAACGTGGTGGCGGTGCTGCCGGTCAGCTGCACCGGCAGCGTCACCGTCAGCAACTGCGTGACCGTCTCGGACAGCTCGCGCGCCGGCTGGGGCATCGCGGTCACGTCGCCAACCGTCGTGGTGACGGCCTACGCGCCGGCCCGCGCGGTGGTCACCTTCGCCGGCACGGCCACCTCGTCGTCGCAGACCGCCATCCTCAGAAGCCTCGGCTATGCCGGCACCACGCTGGTGGGCGGCACCTCCACCAGCTCGCCCACCTACCTGACCCTGGGCAAGAGCTGGACGCCGTCGCAGATCGCCTCGGCGCTGGTCACCAAGATCGGCACCGCCGGCACCATCAAGGCCTACCTGGGCAACAGCAGCAACTGCCCGGCCGGCTACAACGCCAACAGCGTCTGCCTGCTGAACTGGGCCTCCACCGACAACACCGCCACCATCAGCGCCTTCACGATGGACAACCAGGGCTCGATCAGCTGGGCCACCAGCGCCTCCAGCGGCTACGTGGCGGCCGTCAACGACACCATCCCGGCCAGCACCACGGCGCTGTCGGCCGGCTCCAGCGCGCCCAACCCCTTCGCGCGGGTCAACATCGTCAGCGGCCAGACCTATCCGAAGGGTACCGACCGCACCGACTGCGCCGGCACCACCTGCACCTATGCCGAGGAGATGAACAACTTCGCCAACTGGTATGTGTACTACAAGAGCCGGCTGCAAATGATGAAGAGCTCGATCGGCATCGCGTTCTCGGCCATCACCGCCAACTACAAGGTCGGCTACGTCAAGCTGTCGAACGCCGGCGCCGGCGCCGCCATCGACCTCAAGCCGGCCGACTTCACCGGCGGCGCCCGCGCCAGCTGGTACACCACGCTGTACAACACCACCACCTCGGGCTCGACGCCGATCCGCACCGCGATGGACAACGTCGGCCGCATGTTCTCCAACCTCACGCCGTACAACTACGCGGCCGGGCAGGAAGTGGTGCAGTACCCGTGCCAGCAGAACTTCATGATACTGACCACCGACGGCTACTGGAACGGCAGCTCCACCGCCAACGTGGTCAACAACGACAACGTCGAGAACCCGGAGCGCTTCTGCACCCAGGCGCGCGGCTGCGTCGACACGCGGGCGCAGTCGCAGCCGTCGATCTCGGACGTGGCGCTGCACTGGTACAACGGCGGCTCCAGCACCACCACGGTGTCGCTGCGGCCCGCGCTGGAGCCGGACATGAGCAAGCCCGGCTCGGTGCCGGCGGCCGGCGGCGAGAACACCCACCTGCACATGAACACCTACACGCTGGGCCTGGGCGTGGACGGCGTGATGACCTATGAGCCGAACTACGACACCGCGCCCAAGACCGGCGGCGACTTCTACAACCTGATCACCGCCGCCACCAGCGGCTGCCCGTGGAACGGCAACGGCGCCTATGTCTGGCCCAACCCGGACGTCACCAACACCGCCAGCACCGTGCAGGAACGGGTCGACGACCTGTGGCACGCGGCCATCAACGGCCACGGCAAGTATTTCAGCGCCCAGGACCCGAAAGACGTGGTGGGCGGCCTGAGCGAGGCGCTGTCGAACATGCAGGTGCACGTGGGCGCGGCCGCGGCGGCCGCCACCTCGACCCCGAACATCACGCTGACCGACAACGACATCTTCTCCGACACCTTCACCACCGTGAAGTGGTACGGCGAGCTGTCCGACAAGAAGATCGACAGCACCGACGGCAGCGTCGGCAACAGCGCCACCTGGACCACCAGCGACACCCTGGGCAAGAAGGTCGGCAACAGCAGCGACACCCGCACCATCTACATGTTCGACACGGCCGGCGGCAATGCCGGCACGCCGAGCGAATTCCGCTACGCCAACATGACGGGGGCGGCGCCCGGCTGGTTCGCCAACAAGTGCGCGTCGCTGTCGCAATGCGTGCTGCTGTCGGCGGCCGACAAGGCCATCGTCAACGACGGCAACAACATGGTCAACTACCTGCGCGGCCAGCAGCAGTACGCCGACGACAGCCTGTTCCGCGCCTACACGCTGACGCTCAACACGCCGGCCGGCGCCTCCGGACCGATCCCGATCGTACTGGGCGACATCGCCTCGTCCAAGCCGGCCTTCGTGCGCGACCCGCGCAACGACTACCCGGACCCGGACTACGCCACCTTCAAGGACCTTTACGGCAACCCGAACAGTCCCCAGCGCCGCAGCGGCACCGTGTTCACCGCCGCCAACGACGGCATGCTGCACGCCTTCGACTCGGCCACCGGCGGCGAGCTGTGGGCCTACGTGCCGCGCATCACGATGAAGAAACTGTACGCGCTGGCCGGCACCACCTACGGCACCAACCACCAGTTCACCACCGACGGCTCGCCCGAGGTGGCCGACATCAAGGCCGGCGCGCTGGGCTGGCGCACCGTGCTGGTGGCCGGCCTGAACGGCGGCGGCCGCGGCTACTACGCGCTCGACATCACCGACACCAGCCATCCCAAGCAGCTGTGGGAATTCTGCGCCGACTCGGCCGTCTGCGCGCTCAGCGACGGCGACCTCGGCCTGACCTTCGGCAATCCGCAGTTCGGCACCCTGGCCAACGGCCGCTGGGTGGTGTTCCTGACCTCGGGCTACAACAACGTGCCCGGCACCGACGGCGTCGGCACCGGCAGCGGCAAGGGCTTCCTGTACGTGCTGGACGCCTACACGGGCGAATTGCTCAACAAGATCGGCAACAACTCGGGCGACACCACCACGCCGTCCGGCCTGGCCAAGATCTCGGCCATCAGCAACGACCCCGGCGCCGATCCGCGCATCCAGTACATCTACGGCGGCGACAACCAGGGCCAGATGTGGCGCTTCGACCTGAGCGCGGCCTCGGGCGCGATCACGGTCAACCTGATGGGCAACGCCGGCACCTCCAAGCCGATCACCACGCGGCCGGACGTGACCACCTGCGCGGTGCAGGTCACCTCGGTGATCGCCGGCGTGCCGACCACCACCACGGGCGGCGTGCGGGTGGTGCTGTTCGGCACCGGCCGCCTGCTGGACGTGCCGGACACTACCGATACCTCGGTCCAGAGCCTGTACCTGCTCAAGGACAGCGGCAGCCTGATCGGCGACATCCGCGGCGCGACCATGGTCAAGCAGACGCTGAGCCTGCTCGGCTCCAGCAGCAACGTCAACACCTACCAGATCACCGCCAACGCGGTCGACCTGACGCAGAAGGACGGCTGGTACTTCGACTGGTCGGTCAACGCCGGCGAGCGCATGAACCTGGATCCGCAGATCGTCAGCGGCGTGGCCAACGTGGTGACCAACCTGCCGACCTCGTCGTCGTCGTGTTCGGTGGGCGGCTCCAGCAACCTGTACCAGGTCAACGTTTGCAACGGCCAGGCGATCGGCACCCATCCGGTCGGGGCGACGCTGTCGAACACCTCGGCGGCGGTCGGCTTCATCATCATCCGCCTGCCGAACGGCCAGCTGAAGATGATCACCACGCTGGCCGACGGCACCAACAAGACCTCGCCGCTGTCCGAGCAGACCTCGCCCGAGGCCCACCGCACGGGCTGGCGCAGGGTGAAAGGGGAGTGAGCGGGGGCAAACAGTTCACACGGCGGGGCCAACTATCGGTAAAATCGAGGGTTTTGCAGCCCCGCCTCAGATCGCGAACAAATGGTCAACGATATCGAAAACGCAACACCCGAGAATAACGACGACGCCCCGGCCACGGCCAGCGCCCGCACGCCAGCGCTGATTGCGCGCGAAGTCCAGCGCCGCCGCACCTTCGGCATCATTTCCCACCCCGACGCCGGCAAGACCACGCTGACGGAAAAACTGCTGCTGTTCTCGGGCGCGATCCAGATGGCCGGCACGGTCAAGGCGCGCAAGAGCGGCCGCCACGCCACCTCCGACTGGATGGAAATCGAGAAGCAGCGCGGCATTTCGGTGGCCTCGTCGGTGATGCAGTTCGAGTTCCGCGACCACGTGGTCAACCTGCTCGACACCCCCGGCCACCAGGACTTTTCGGAAGACACCTACCGCGTGCTGACGGCGGTCGACTCGGCGCTGATGGTGATCGACGCCGCCAAGGGTGTGGAAGCGCAGACCATCAAGCTGCTCGACGTCTGCCGCATGCGCAACACGCCGATCGTCACCTTCATGAACAAGATGGACCGCGAGACCCGCGATCCGCTCGAGCTGCTCGACGAGCTGGAATCGGTGCTGAAGATCCAGTGCGCGCCGGTGACCTGGCCTATCGGCATGGGCAAGAACTTCCGCGGCGTATACCACCTGCTCAACGACACCATCATGCTGTTCAAGGCCGGCGAGGAAAAGGCCGACGGCGCCTTCGAGATCATCAAGGGCATCGACAATCCACGCCTGATGGAGATGTTCCCGCTGGAGATGGACCAGCTGAAGATGGAAGTGGAGCTGGTGCACGGCGCCTCGCATCCGTTCGACCTGGAGCAGTTCCTGGCCGGCGTGCAGACGCCGGTGTTCTTCGGCTCCGCGATCAACAACTTCGGCGTACGCGAGATCCTGTCGGCGCTGGTGGACTGGGCTCCGGCCCCGCGCGAGCGCGACGCCACCGTGCGTTCGGTCGATCCGAAGGAAGAGCCGTTCACCGGCTTCGTGTTCAAGATCCAGGCCAATATGGACCCGGCGCACCGCGACCGCATCGCCTTCCTGCGCGTGTGCTCCGGCCGTTTCGAGCGCGGCATGAAGGTCAAGCACCTGCGCCTGGGGCGCGAGATCAAGGTGTCGTCGGTGGTGACGTTCATGGCGTCCTCGCGCGAGCAGGTGGAAGAGGCGTACGCCGGCGACATCATCGGCCTGCCCAACCACGGCAACATGCAGATCGGCGATTCCTTCTCCGAAGGCGAGATGCTGACCTTCACCGGCATTCCGTACTTCGCGCCGGACTTCTTCCGCTCGGTGCGCATCCGCAATCCGCTGAAGATCAAGCAGCTGCACAAAGGCTTGCAGCAGCTGGGCGAGGAGGGCGCGGTGCAGGTCTTCAAGCCGGTGCAGGGCGGCGAGCTGGTATTGGGCGCGGTCGGTGTGCTGCAGTTCGAGGTGGTCGCCAGCCGTTTGATGAACGAGTACGGCGTCGACGCCGTGTTCGAAGGCACCAGCATCAGCAGCGCGCGCTGGGTCTCCAGCGACGACAAGAAAGCGCTGTCGGACTTCGAGGGCGCGCTGGGCCACAACGTCGCCTACGACGCCGCCGGCAACCTGGCCTACCTGGCCACGTCCAGCGTCAACCTGCGCCTGACGCAGGAACGCTGGCCGAAACTGCAGTTCCACGCCACCCGCGAGCACTCGGCCAAACTGGTTTAAGCATCGCTAATGCGTGGCCAGGGCGCGCAGCAGGGCCGGCACTTCGGCACTGATCTCGCGCGCCAGGTAGCCCAGCGGGCCGTGGCGCAGCGACAGCTGCTCCCCGGCCATCGCGTGCAAGGCCACGCCCCACGACGCCGCCTGCTCCAGCGCGGCGCCGCGCGCCGCCAAGCCCGCGATCAATCCCGCCAACGCATCCCCCGATCCCGAGATCGCCAGGCCCGTATTGCCGCCCTTGTGGCGCCATAACGCTCCCTGTGGCGTGGCGATGGCGGTGGTCGCGCCTTTCAGCGCCACCCAGGCGTGCCAGCGCTGCGCCGCCTGGCGCGCGGCTGCTTCCGGTTGGCTGGCGATGTCCTGCTTGTCCGCTCCGGTCAGGCCGGCCAGCTCGCCGGCGTGCGGCGTCAATAGCACCGGGCTGTCGAAGCGGTGGCCGTCGGCCGCCGCGATCCGCATGCCGGCCGCGTCGAGTATCAGCGGCGCGTGCCCGCAATGCGGCAGCAGCGCGCCCACCAGCGCCACGCTGGCCGCATCGTCCTGCATGCCGGGGCCGATCAGCACCGCGCTGGCGCACTGGCAGGCCTCCCGCAGAGCCGCGCCGCTGCCGCTCTCGTGCAGCAAGCCTTCGCCTTCGTCCAGCAGGCCGGCGCGATCATCGAGCAAGCCGCCGCCAGCGCCAACCAGGCCGTCGCCATCGATCCGCAGGCCGCCGTCGGGCGTCTCCTGGAGGCCGATCACGCGCGCCTCGGGCAACGCCACACCCAGCGCCACCGCCGCGCTGGCCGCCGTGGCGATGGTCAGCTTGCCGGCGCCCGCGCGCAGCGCCGCGGTGGCGGCCAGCAGCACCGCACCCGGCATCTCGCGCGAGCCGGCGACGATCAGCAGGTGGCCGCGCACTTCCTTGTCGGCGTCGCCGTCGGGCATGGGGAGCGGCCAGTCGCGCAGCATGCCGGCGTTGATGTCGGTGGCTTCCGCGCTGGTATCCGGTGGGCCGTTCATGATTTCGGCGCGGCCGGCATGTCCGGCTGATGGGTGACCGGCGTGCCCGTTTGCTCCAGCGGCGCGACAAAGTTGGCCTGCACCAGCGCCAGCTTGCCGTGCTTGCCCGCCTGCGGATCGAAGCGATATTCGGTGATGCCGCAATTGGGCACGTCGCCGGCGCGGTCGATGGCCAGGATCGCATCCTCGTCCATCCGCTCCAGCAGGTAGCGGAAACAGTTGACGATGACCTGGTGCGCGACGATCAGCACCCGCTCGCCGCGGTATTCGCGGGTGAGGGTGTCGAGGGTGCTGCGCAGGCGCAGGATGACGTCGCACCAGCTTTCGCCGCCCGGCGGACGGAAATAGAACTTGCCCACGTGCTGGCGCTGCTCGGCCAGTTCGGGATATTTGTCGCGGATGCCCAGCGGCGTCAGGCGGTCCAGGATGCCGAACTCCTTTTCGCGCAAGCGTTCGTCGGCCACCACGGCGAGCAGTTCGCGGCGATCGAGCGCGTCCAGCACCGCCTGCGCGGTGGCGCGCGCGCGGGCGTAGGGCGAGAACAGCACGACGCTGGGGCGGGACTCGGCCGGCAGCGCGCCGAACCAGTCGCTCATCGCCCGCGCCTGGCGCTGGCCCAGCGGCGACAGCGGCACATCGACATCGCGTCCGGCGATATCGATCAGCAGTTGCGAGGCGGCTTCGGCGGCGTCGCGCGCCACGTTGCCGGCGCTTTGGCCGTGCCGCGCCAGCCACAGTTGCTGCGGCCATTTCTGTTCCGTCATGGCCGTCCCTCCAGGTCCAGTTCTATCCACACCGGCGCATGGTCGCTGGGCTTTTCGCGGCCGCGCACGTCGCGGTCCACCTCGGCCGCCTTCAGCGCCGGCGCCAGGCCGGGACTCAGCAGCAGGTGGTCGATCCGCAGGCCGGCATTGCGCCCGTAGGCGTTGCGGAAGTAATCCCAAAAGGTATAAATCGTTTCGTCCGGATGCATGGTGCGCAGCGCGTCGCACCAGCCCTGCGCCAGCAGCCGGTGGAAGGCGGCGCGCACCTCGGGCCGGAACAGCGCGTCGTCCACCCAGCGCTCCGGCTTGTAGACATCGAGCTCGGTCGGCATGACGTTGAAATCGCCCGCCAGCACCGTGTCGGCGCCGCTGTCGATCAGCTCCGCCGCGTGGGCGATCAGCCGCTCGAACCATTTCAATTTGTAGTCGAACTTGGGGCCGGGCGCCGGATTGCCGTTTGGTAGGTACAGGCCGGCCACCAGCACGCCATCCACTATCGCCTCAATGTAGCGGCTTTGTTCGTCTTCCGGATCCCCGGGCAGGCCGCGTCCCGTTTCGATCGGCAGCTGTCCGCGCGCCAGGATGGCGACGCCGTTCCAGCTTTTCTGTCCGTGCCAGATCGCCTGGTAGCCCGCCGCGTTGATGGCCGGTTCGGGGAATTTCTCCTGCGGCGCCTTCAGCTCCTGCAGGCAAACGACGTCCGGCCGGGTCTCGTCCAGCCATCGCAGCAGGGCGGGCAGGCGGCTGGTGATGCCGTTGACGTTGAAGGTGGCGATGCGCATGCCGCCAGTATGCGCAGCCGCGCCGGCGCCTACCGTGCGGCTGCGCACATAACCCAGCGCGATTTTGTTTGACAAGCCGCTTTTTCAGGATTAATGTATTAGTCAACTAATACACCGATACAAAAGATGACCTCCCATACAGCCTCCCTGTTCTCGATCGCGACCGGTTCGTCCGAGCCGATCTACCGGCAGCTGATCGAGCAGACCCGCCGACTGCTGGCCGCCCGCGTGCTGGCGCCGGGTGACGTGCTGCCGTCCGTGCGCGATGTCGCGCTGGCGCTGGCCGTCAACCCGATGACCGTCTCCAAGGCCTACAACATGATGGAGACCGAGGGCCTGCTCACGCGCAGCCGCGGTATCGGCATGCTGGTGGCCGAGCGCAAGGCCCACGCGCACAACATCCGTGAACGCGAGGCCCTGCTGCGGCCCACGCTGGAGCGGGCCGCCGAGGAAGCGCGCCAGCTGGAACTCGATCCCGATGCCGTACTTGCCCTGTTCAATAAAATCCTCAAGGAAGAACCATGAAACCATCCGTCGTCAATGTCGCCAACCTGCATAAATCGTTCGGCGGCCAACAGGTGCTGCAGGGCGTGAACTGGGACATCGCGCCCGGCCAGGTGGTCGGCCTGCTGGGCCGCAACGGCGCCGGCAAATCGACGCTGCTTGAATGCCTGCTTGGCTTGCGCGAAGCCGATGCCGGCGGCTGCACGCTGTTCGGCCAGCCGTCCGCGCAGCTGGGCGACGAGGTGCGCGCCTGGATCGGCTACGTGCCGCAGAAGTCGGACCTGTTCGAGTGGCTCACGCCGGTGCAGATGCTGGACTACTTCAAGGCGCTGTACCCGCGCTGGAACGCTGCCAAGGTGGACAGCCTGCTGGAGCGCTGGGGCTTCGCCGGCGACGCGCGCGGCAAGCAGATCGGCCGCCTGTCCGGCGGCGAGAAGCAGCGCCTGTCGATCATCCGCGCGCTGGCGCACGACCCGAAATTGCTGGTGCTGGACGAACCGGTGGCCAGCCTCGACCCGGTCGGCCGCCGCGACTTCCTGCATGAGCTGGTGGACGGCGTGATCGAGCGCGACACCACGGTGATCTTCTCGACCCACATCCTGTCGGACCTGGAGCGGGTGGCGCTGGACGTGGCCTTCCTCCAGGGCGGCAAGATCACGCTGCAGGCGCCGCTGGACGAGCTGCTGGAAAGCGCGCACCGCATCACCGGCTCGGCGGCGGCGCTGGCGCGCCTGAACCTGCGCGACGAGATCCGCCGCCAGCAGGACCGCAGCGGCGGCGTCAGCATCGTGGCGCGGCTGAACGGCCAGGAGGCGGCCGACCTGCGCGCCGGCCCGGATCTGCGGGTGGAAAACCTCAGCCTGGAAGACCTGTTCGTCGAGGTGACCAAATGAACGCGGCCTACTCGCAATTGCTGCTGCAAGTGGTGCGCGACCGCTGCGCCACCCGCGCGCTGGTGCGCATCAGCGGGCTGGTTCTGCTGGTGGGCGTGGCGGCGCTGGTGTTCGGGAACCACGTCGATCGCCCGCAACTGGGGCGGGGCATGCTGGTCGGTACGTTGTCGTTCCTGGTGCTGTCCTGGGGCGGCGCCTTGCTGAGGAGCGCGGTGCAGCAGAACCAACCGGCCAACGCCTGCCTGGTACCGAAGCTGCGCCACCGGCTGATCGTGCTGACCTTGGTGCTGTACGGGGCGATGACTGTGCTGATCGCGGCGATGTTCGGCGCCGTGTTCGGGCACTTCGGCTATGCGCTGGTTGGTGCCGGCGTGTTCTACAGCTTCATCCTGTACGCGCAGCGCTACGCGGTGCTGGTCTTTCTGCCGTCGTTGCTGATCATTGGGGCGGTGTCGGTACTCAACGCACCCTTGCACGCCTTGTGGGATGCGATAGGCTGGATGGGCGAGCCGGCATTGACCGGCATCGGCCTGATCGCCGCATCGGTGCTGGGCGGCTTCGGCATGCGGGCGGCGTTCCCGCGCGGCGGCGACAGCCACTGGAGCTGGCATGCGCGCCGCATGGCGACACTGCGCAGGGCGCAGGGCGACGCGCCCAAGCCCGGCGATGCCGCCAACTGGAGCCGCTGGACCATGCGCCTGCGGATCGGCTACCGCGCCAGCTTGCGGCGCGACAGCCGTGGCGGCGCCGCGCCGGGCCGCATGCTGCCGCACACCTTCGGCCCGGCCGCGCATGAAGGCGGCTACCATGCCGGTGCGCTGCTGATTCTGCTGGCGGTGGTGGTGCTGCGCGGATTCGGCGATAGCGAGCTGCTGCGGCAGATGGCGCGCTCCTCGCTGCTGCAGGCCAGCGTCCTTGTAAGCGTGGCGATCTACGCGGCCGAGTTGCAGAAGAGTGTCGTGCGCCACGGCGCCGAGCAGGCTTTGTACCTGCTGACGCCAGGCGCTCCGGCGGCGCAGCTCAATCGCGTGCTGGGCGCGGCGCTGTTGAAGCGGTTCCTGCGCGTGTGGCTGGTGACGGTGGCGTGCGCGGCCACCATCGACATGGTGATGCACGGCGCACCGCACCTGTACGCCTCGACCTGTGTGCTGTCGGCGCTGATGCTGCCGCTCGCCTGCACGCTGCTGCGCGATTACGCGAAGATGCCGGCGTCGGCCAACCCGACCGCCATATTGATCGCGACCTTTCTGACCATCTTTTCTTACCTGATGATGCTGGGCGTCGAGCGCACCTGGCCGGCTTTCCCCGTGTTCTGGGTCTGCGCGGCGATCGTGCTGGCTTCGCTGCTGGCGCTGCGCTGGCGGTGGCGGCGCTTTATGGCGCTGCCCGCCGTGCTGCCCGCCGGCCGCCTGCTGGAATAAACGCCGTTATTTGCCCGGCGTGGCCAGTGGCTTGCCCTTGTCGACCACGTACACGCCGACCAGCTTGAGCGGCACCTTGCCGACGTTGAGCGCGTCGTGGACGACACCGGCCGGTATCACAAAGGCCTCGCCGGCCTTGACGCGGCGCGGGTCCTCGCCATCGATGCGCAACTCGCCTTCTCCCTCCAGCACGTAGCTGATCTCGTCGCCCGGATGCGAATGCCGGCCGGCGACGCCGCCCACATCCACCTCGACCCTGGCGACCACCGCCTCGCGGCCCGGCACCGAAACGTCGGCCTTGGTGACCACGGTGCGGTGGATCGCGGAGGCCTGGGCGTGGACCGCGCCGGCCGATACGGCAAGCAGCAGGGCCGCGACGGCGGGCAGGAGATGACGGGCAGGCATGGCGAATGGCATGGCGCATCCTTTCAGGTGGGTGGAGCGCCCGATTGTACGCCGCCGCGTGGTGTTAGCGGTGGCGCCCCAGCCACAGCGCGTCGGCCACCGAAGCTATCCAACAGACGATGCAGACCAGCGCCGCGCCGTTGGTGACCGGGTTGTCGATGCCCGAACTGTGCACACGCTCCAGCACCAGGAACGGATCGGGCGGCAGCCTGCCGCTGTTGACTTCATCCATCAGCGTGCCGGCCAGGGCCAGCGTGGCGCGCAGCAGGTAGCCGCCCGCCAGCAGTGTCGGCACGAGGAACAGCAACCCGCGCGCGCCGCGCCGCAGCACCAGGTGGCCGAGGCCGGGAAATACCAACGCCGAAACCAGCGCGGCCTTGATCGATGCTTTCATGTTGCTCCCGAGGAGTACTTTGACCAAACGCAAAATTGCGCCGCAGCAAGCGGCTTAGAGTACGACATCTTACATGCGGGAGAGAATCATGCGCGCTATATTCGGTATCGTCCTGTTGCTGTGCTCCGTGTGCGTGCACGCCGCCCCCAACGAGAAAGACGCGATCGCCCTGGCCGAGAAGGGCGCGCAGTTCGTGCGCGCGCACGGCAAGGCCGAGATGATCGCCCGCATCAACCGCAAGGACCCGGAATTCAACCAGGGCACCTTGTACCTGGCCATGCGCGACCTGAACGGCATCACCGTCGCCCACCCGACCAACGCGCTGATCGGCAAGAACCTGCTGGATGTGCCTGACGCCGACGGCAAGCCCTTCCGCCAGGAGATGCTGGCGCTGGCCAAGGGCAAGGGCTCGGGCTGGGTCGACTACAAGTTCCGCAATCCGCAGACCGGCAAGGTGGAGGCCAAGAGCACCTACGTGCTGCGGGTGGAGGATGTGACGCTGGAAGCCGGCATCTATAAACACTGAGCCGTGGACATGCTCAGCAAACTGCGAATAGGGCCCAAGCTGCTGCTGGCGCCGGGCGTGGTGCTGATCCTGCTGATCGTGCTGTCGGTCGGCGCCTTCGCCGGGCTGGTGCGGCAGAACCATCGGCTGGAGGACATGGTGCAGCAGCGCGCCGTGCGGCTCAAGGCGGCGGCCGACCTGGTGGCCGGCGCCAACCGCGCCCATGCCGAGATCTACCAGCTGCTCACCTGGATCAACGCCAGCTTCTCGCCGGCGCGCATCGACGCGCTGGTGCGCGACATCCACGCCCGCCACGCCGCGCTGGACCGCCAGTACGTGCAGCTGGAAATGGCGACCCAGGCCAATCCCGCCGAACGCCGCTTCGTCGTCCAGTCGCAGGCGGCGCACGCGTTGTACGTCAAGGCCATCGGCGATGTCGTCGAATTGAGCATGGTCGACCAGTCGATGGCGGCCAACGCCATGTCGACGGCCGAGCGGGCGTTCGACGTGGTGGCGCGCCGGCTTGATGAGTTGTCGCGGCTGGAGGCGGCGCTCAGCACGCGCGCCTACAATGACGCCGAGGGCGAGTTCAGGACCTTGGCGATCTTGATGCCGGTGCTGGTGGTGCTGTCGATCGCGCTGTCGCTGCTGGTGACGATGGCCGTGCGGCGGGCCATGCTGAAGGACGTGAGCGAAATCGGCGCAGCCGCGGTCGACCTGGCCGAGGGCAACCTGACGGTGAAGAACCGGGTCTACGGCAAGGACGAAATCGCCGAGACCTCGCGCGCGCTGGACACCAGCATCCGCAACCTGAACACCACCTTGAAGACCATCCTGGCGTCGGCGCAGTCGATCGACACGGCCTCGCGCGAGATCGCCAAGGGCAATGTCGACCTGACGCAGCGCACCGAGGCGCAGGCCTCCACGCTGGAAGAGGCCAGCAGCTCGATGAAGGAGCTCAGCGACACCGTCACGCAGACCGCCAACAACGCGCAGCTGGCCAATCACCTGGCGCGCTGCGCCACCAACTTTGCGGTGCGCGGCGGCAGCGTGGTGCAGCGGCTGGTGGTGACGATGGCGGCGATCCGTGGCAGCTCGCGCAAGGTGGTGGAGATCGTCAGCGTCATCGACGGCATCGCCTTCCAGACCAATCTGCTGGCCTTGAACGCGGCGGTGGAGGCGGCGCGGGCGGGCGCGCATGGCGAGGGCTTCGCGGTGGTGGCGGGCGAGGTGCGCACGCTGGCGGAGCGCTCGGCCACGGCGGCGCACGAGATCAAGCAGCTGATCGCCGAGTCGGTGGCCGAGATCGAGGGCGGCAGCCGCTCGGTGGAGGAGGCCGGCACCAGCATGGCGGAGATTGTGGCGTCGGTGCAGCAGGTGGGGGATATCATCGACCAGGTCAGCGCCGCCAGCGCGGTGCAGGCGCAGGGGCTGCAGGGCATGCACCAGGCCATCGTCGAGATGGATCAGGTGACGCAGCAGAAGCTGGCGCTGGTCGAGCAAGCCGCCAGCGCTGCATCGAGCTTGCAGCGGCAGGCGGTCAATTTGTCGGAGGCGGTGGCGATGTTCAAACTGGACGAGGGGATGGAACCGCCGCCATCCAGGCTCCCCGCCGGCTCGCCGCGCGTGGTCCGCCTGCGCCTGGCGTCGGTACGCAACTGAGTGGATCAGGCGCCCTGGCGGCTGGCCGGAGCGGCGCGGGACCAGCGGTCGCCTGATTGTTGCAGGTACTTCCTGAAGACGTAACCCCAGGGCATGGCGATAGGGATGATCACCACCACCACGCACTGCGCGAAGATTTCCATGGTATCGGCGTCCAACGTGCCCGAACGCCACGCCGGCAGGACAACCACCAGCGTCCAGATGATTTTCCACGTCAGCTCCCACAGCAGCACCGGCAGCATCTGCAGGGGATAGCGCACGCCCACCGCGCACAACAGGCCGAACGCCGCCAGCATGCAATTGACCACGCCGCCCATCAGGCTCCACGGCTTGTCGTGATGGAGCACGCCAGGCCACACCACCAGGCCCAGTCCCACAGCGATAATCAAATACACGGCTCTCAGCATATACAGACGTACTAATGAAACTTCGTTCATTTTGCGGCTCCTGGTGGTGGTAGGGGACTTACTCGACTTCCTTCAAGATCTTCTCGATGGCCGACACGCGCGCCTTCAGGTCCGCCAGCGAGGCGTCCATGGACGTGAGCGCGGCGGCCGCCTCGGTATGCGCGGCGACGGCCTTCTCGGCGATCACCCGATACGCCTCCTCATGGGAGAAGCGCAGCTTGGCCTGCTGGATGGCGGAGAAATGCCGCATCGCCGCGATCACCACGATGGCCAGCAGCGGAAGGCCTATCGTCAAAAGATATACATGCTCAGCCATAATTGCCTCTATTGTTCAGGGTTGGTGGACAACGACTTGACCGCCTCGGCGATCAAGGCCGGTGTCAGTTCGAAGTCGAAATTGCTGACGTCGAAATAGTTCAGCGCCTTGCCGTCCTGCGACAGCTCCATCTGGCTGGTGACCAGGCCGGCATCCTCCAGCTTTTGCAAATGCAGGTGCAGCAAGGGCCGACTGATGCCCAGCTCGCGCGCCAGCTGGCTCACATAGTTGCGGCCACCCGACTGCAGCATCGCAATGATGCGCAAACGGTGCGGGTTCGACAGCGCCGCAAGCATGCTCAGCAACTGATCCCCGCCAGGAGTAGGCGTTTTCGATTTCATGTGTAAAGAATATCTGACATATGAAACCGCGTCAAGCACGGATGTCGAAAACCGGTGCATCAATGGCGTACAATTACCTCATGGCCTGAAGCAGGAGAAAATAAATGAGCGCCAAGATGGGAAAGTTGAAGAAGTTGCGTGGCAAGCAGCAGGAGGCCGCAAATGGTTCTGAATCTCAGCGGCATACCGAAAAGGCTTTGGCATTTCAGCAAGAAATTGACAGGGCGGCGGAGTTTCGCCTGGACATAGACGCAGCGACAAAATTGACGGACGAAATGAAGCGGCAGGTTTTCATCAAGTTGCGAGAGGAAAATTATGTGGCAAGCCTGCGTCTTGAGGGCTTCGACGTGCGCTCGGACGCGGTCCCGCTAACGCTCGAAGCGCTACGGAGCAAATATGCCCGATAAATACGGCGAGGGCCAGGATTGGTATTGCTATCCCGGCTCCGACGTACTAATTAACTTACTTGGTATCACCGATAGCGCGTCTTTGAATCAAGCTGAGGTGGAATTCACCAGGCTCCGATTGAGTCAATATGATTATCCGGTGTTTCGCGATGTCTCGTTAACCACGCTGAAAAATATCCACTTCTATCTTTTTCAAGACCTCTACGAATGGGCTGGCGAGTTAAGAGCTGTCGATATAAGCAAGGGTAGCACTCGTTTCGCCACTTGTGATCGCATTGAGCCGGAAGCTCAAAAGCTTTTTGAACAGTTAAAGAATGAACGCTACTTGAAAGGTTTGGTCCGGCCGAATTTTATCGCCAGGATGGCGCACTATTTTTGCGAACTCAATGTCATTCACCCTTTTCGTGAAGGCAATGGCAGGGCGCAAAGGCTCTTGTTCGAAAGTATCGCAATTAACGCTGGGTTTGAAATTCGATGGCAGCCGATCGATCCATCATTATGGATTCCTGCCAATGTTGAGGCGTTCTGGGGGCGGCTTGATAACCTCAAGGATTTGTTCGACGCGGCCGTGACTGAAATTATCCCGTAGTGCGGGATCAACCATAA
Organism: Duganella vulcania; assembly: GCF_009857655.1. Lineage (NCBI taxonomy): Bacteria > Pseudomonadati > Pseudomonadota > Betaproteobacteria > Burkholderiales > Oxalobacteraceae > Duganella > Duganella vulcania. Next base: position 6,572 of record NZ_WWCX01000083.1, on the reverse strand, counting down.
AGAACAGGGCATGACGACGCTACTCTATTTTTCCGCATTGCTGGCAGTCGTTGTCGGCCTGGCGCACTCCATTCTGGGGGAGCGCTACATCCTGATCCGCCTGTTCCGGCGCGATAACCTGCCGCGGCTGTTGGGTGGCACCGCGTTCACCACCGGCACGCTGCGCTTTGTCTGGCATGAGGTGACGGTGGCGTTGTTTGGCTTCGCCGCGCTGTTGCTCCAGCTGGCCGAGGGGCGGCTGAGCGCCGCCTCCACAGCGCAGGCCATGGGCTTGACCCTGATCGCCGCTGGAGTGCTGCCATTGGTGTTCACGCGCGGCAGGCATCCGTCCTGGATTGTCTTGCTCACCATCGGCGTTATCGCGCTGGCGCGCTCCACGCAGGTATAAAACGCAGGCATAAAAAAACGCAGGCCGGGCCGGGTGGCTCGCCTGCGTTGTGCGGTTGGCGCGGCGAACCGCGCTTCTCCTAAATTACTCGTAGTCGCTCATCGGCGCGCAGCCGCAGAACAGGTTACGGTCGCCGTAGACGTTGTCGGCGCGGCCGACCGGCGGCCAGTACTTCAGCTTGCGCAGCGACGGCACAGGGTAGGCCGCCACTTCGCGGCTGTACTTGCGCTCCCACTTGTCGGCGGTCAGCACCTCGGCGGTGTGCGGCGCGAACTTGAGCGGGTTGTCCAGCTTGTCGAACTCGCCGCTTTCGACCTTGGCGATCTCGCCGCGGATGGCGATCATCGCGTCGATGAAGCGGTCCATCTCGGCCTTCGATTCGCTCTCGGTCGGTTCGATCATCAGCGTGCCCGGAACCGGGAAGCTCATGGTCGGCGCGTGGAAGCCGAAGTCCATCAGGCGCTTGGCCACGTCTTCGTTGCTGATGCCGGTGGCATCCTGCAGCGGACGCAGGTCGATGATGCATTCGTGCGCCACCAGGCCGTCGTGGCCCGAGTACAGCACAGGGAAGTGCGGCGACAAACGGCGCGCGATGTAGTTGGCGTTCAGGATCGCGGTCTCGGTGGCGGCGGTCAGGCCTTCCGCGCCCATCATCGCGATGTACATCCACGAAATCGGCAGGATGCTGGCCGAACCGAATGGCGCGGCGCTGACCGAGCCGATGCCGGCGTTGTCGCGGATGTAGCCGTTCGAACGCTGGTTAGGCAGGAACTTGGCCAGGTGCGCGCCGACGCCGATAGGACCGACGCCTGGGCCGCCACCACCGTGGGGAATGCAGAAGGTCTTGTGCAGGTTCAGGTGCGAGACGTCGCCGCCGAACGAGCCGGGAGCCGCCACGCCGACCAGCGCGTTCATGTTGGCGCCGTCGATGTAGACCTGGCCGCCGTGGCCATGAACGATCTCGCACAGTTCCTGGATGCCTTCCTCGAACACGCCGTGGGTTGATGGGTAGGTCACCATCACGCAGGCCAGGTTCTTGGAGTGCAGTTCAGCCTTGGCCTTCAAATCGGCCAGGTCGACGTTGCCGCTGGTGTCGCAGGCGGTGACCACCACCTGCATGCCGACCATGTTGGCCGACGCCGGGTTGGTGCCGTGCGCCGACGATGGAATCAGGCAGATGTTGCGATGGCCTTCGCCACGCGACTGGTGGTAAGCCTGGATCACCAGCAGACCGGCGTATTCGCCCTGCGAACCGGCGTTGGGCTGCAGCGAGACGGCGGCGTAGCCGGTCAGCGCGCACAGCATCTCTTCCAGCTGCGAGATCATTTCGCGGTAGCCGACCGTCTGCGCGTCCGGCGCGAACGGGTGGATGTTCGAGAACTCGGGCCAGGTGACCGGGATCATCTCGGACGTCGCGTTCAGCTTCATGGTGCACGAACCCAGCGGGATCATGGTGCGGTCCAGCGCCAGGTCCTTGTCGGCCAGGCTGCGCAGGTAGCGCAGCATTTCGGTTTCGGAGTGGTAGCGGTTGAAGACCGGGTGGGTCAGGTAGTCGCTGGTGCGCGACAGCGATGCCGGGAATGCCTGTGCAACGGCGGCTTCCACGGTGTCGAAGTCCGGGCCGTGGGCCGGGCCGCCGACAGGGTGGGCGAACACGGTCCACAGCAGCGCGATGTCTTCGCGGCTGGTGGTTTCGTCCAGCGACACGCCGACGTGGGTGGCGTCGATCATGCGCAGGTTCACGCCGTGCGAGTGGGCCGACGCGTGCAGCTGCTCGGCGCTCTTGACGGCGACGGTCAGCGTATCGAAGAAGGTGTCGTTGGTGACGGTGTAACCCAGCGTCTTCAGGTTAGCGGCCAGCACGCCGGTGTAGCGGTGCACGCGCTGGGCGATCTGCTGCAGGCCTTTCGGGCCGTGGTAGACGGCGTACATCGACGCCATCACCGCCAGCAGCACCTGCGCGGTGCAGATGTTGGAGGTGGCTTTTTCGCGGCGGATGTGCTGCTCGCGGGTTTGCAGCGCCAGGCGGTAAGCCTTGTTGCCCTGGGCGTCGATGGTGACGCCGACCAGGCGGCCCGACATGCTGCGCTTGAATTCGTCGCGGGTCGACAGGTAGCCCGCGTGCGGGCCGCCGAACCCCAGCGGCACGCCGAAGCGCTGGCTGTTACCGACCACCACGTCCGCGCCCCATTCGCCCGGAGGCGTGAGCATGGTCAGCGCCAGCAGGTCGGCGGCGACCACCACCATCGCGCCCTTGGCCTTGACCGTTTCCACGTCGGCCTTGTAATCGCGCACCGCGCCGTTCACGCCTGGGTACTGCAGCAGCACGCCGAAGCAATCGCCCACTGCCGACAGTTCGGCCGGGTGGAAGGTCTTCACTTCGATGCCCAGCGGCTTGGCGCGGGTCTCGACCACTTCGCGGGTTTGCGGCAGCACGTCTTCGGCGACGTAGAACACGGTCGATTTCGACTTGCCCACGCGCTGGATCAGCGTCATCGCTTCAGCGGCGGCCGTGCCTTCGTCCAGCATCGACGCGTTGGCGATGCCCATGCCGGTCAGGTCGGTGATGGTCTGCTGGAAGTTCAGGATCGCTTCCAGGCGGCCTTGCGAGATCTCCGGCTGGTACGGGGTGTAGGCGGTGTACCAGGCCGGGTTTTCGAAGATGTTACGCAGTACCACGCCAGGCGTGACGGTGTTGTAGTAGCCCTGGCCGATCAGCGACTTGAGCACCTTGTTCTTGGAGGCGATCTTCTTCAGCTTGGACAGCGCTTCCTGCTCCGGCATCGGCTGCGCGTACGCGCCCAGCGGCAGGGCGCCTTTGTTGCGGATGTTGGCGGGGACCAGGGCGTCGATCAGGGCTGCGCGCGAGGCGTAGCCGAGTACCGACAGCATGGCTTCCTGTTCTGCGGCGTCAGGGCCGATGTGGCGGGCGATGAAGGCATCGCGGGCTTCGAGTTGGGTCAGGCTGGTGCGGGTCATGATTTGTCAGGGCCAATAAGGATGCGGATTGCCGGCGCGGCGCGCGGGCTAAGATGGGTAAAAACGCGAAGGGCCAGCGTGCTGCTGGCCCTCTGGCGGAATTACGCTTCGGTGGTCTTGCCGTAAGCGGCGGCGTCCAGCAGGCCGTTGATCGCTGCGGCGTCGGCCGGCTTGATCTTGAACAGCCAGGCGGCGTAGGCGTCGCTGTTGATCGACTCTGGCGCGTTGACCACGTCGTCGTTGACGGCGATGACTTCGCCGGCCACTGGGGCGTAGATGTCGCTGGCTGCCTTGACCGATTCCACCACGGCGGCGTCGTCGCCGGCGCCGTAGGTCGCGCCGACTTTCGGCAGTTCGACGAAGACGATATCGCCCAGCGCGTCCTGCGCGAACTCGGTGATGCCGACGGTGACGGTGCCGTCAGCTTCAGCGCGTACCCATTCGTGGGATTCGGTGTACTTCAGGTCTGCAGGGATGTTCATGTAAAGCTCCAGAGGGTGGGTGTCAGGGTAATAACTTGGTACGATTAATTCAAACAGCGAGGATTTTACCGTTGCGCACGAACGGCAGCTTGACCACCGACGCGGCCAGTTTCTTGTCGCGGATCTCGACGTGCACGGTGTCGCCGACGGCCACGCCGTTGGGCACGCGCGCCAGCGCGATCGCCTGCTGCATGGTCGGGCTGAAGGTGCCGCTGGTGATCTCGCCGGTGGCGTCGGTGCCGGCCACGATCACCTTCTGGTGGGCGCGCAGCACGCCGCCTTTTTCGCGCAGGATCAGGCCGACGAACTGGGCGTTCTGGCCCATCGCCTGCAGGGCCGCCTTGCCGATGAAGTCGCGCTCGGAGACCAGGTCGATGGTCCATGCCAGGCCGGCGTCCAGCGGGTTGACGGTTTCGTCCATGTCCTGGCCGTACAGGTTCATGCCGGCTTCCAGGCGCAGCGTGTCGCGCGCGCCCAGGCCGGCCGGCTTGACGCCCGCGGCGGCCAGCGCGTTCCACAGGTTTTCTGCCTGCTCGGCGGCGACGCCGATTTCAAAGCCGTCTTCGCCGGTGTAGCCGGTGCGCGCGATCATCGCCTCGCCAAAGGCCGCGCTCTGGGCGAAGGCGACGTTGAACGGCTTCATGTCGGCCGTGCCTTCCTTCGATTCGGGGATGACTTGCCACACCTTGGCGCGGGCGTTCGGGCCCTGCACGGCGATCAGCGCCATCGCGTTGGCGCCATCGCGGCGCTGGGTGATGGTCAGGCCGCTGTTGGTGGCGGTGTTTTGCTGCTGCATCCAGGCCACGTCTTTTTCAGCGGTGCCGGCGTTGACCACCAGGCGGAACCAGCTTTCGTTGATGAAGTAGACGATCAGGTCGTCGATGACGAAGCCCTGCGGGTTCAGCATGCACGAGTACAGCGCCTTGCCCGACACCTGCAGCTTGTCGACGTTGTTGGCCAGCAGGCCGCGCAGGAAGGCGCGCACATTGTCGCCCTTGATGTCGACCACGCACATGTGGGCCACGTCGAACATGCCGACATCGGTGCGCACGGCGTTGTGCTCTTCGATCTGGGAGCCGTAGTTGACCGGCATGTCCCAGCCGCCGAAGTCGACCATCTTGGCGCCGGCGGCGCGGTGGGCATTGTTGAGTGGGGTGGCTTTGAGCGTCATAAGTCCTCGGTCCAAATCGAATAGGGGTTAACAGAACATACAAGGAAACGCCAAAAAAGAAGCTGATTCCACAATGATCGCAGACCCCTCTGTCCTTGGTACCTGAGAGATTACGGGAGGAGGGTGACTCCTGATTCCCGTGCGCCCCTTCGGTGGGCCGCCGGCTTGCGCCGCGGCCGCTCTCCAGAGTTGGTCCAGTTGGCGTCCCGTCGATACGGTCGCGCTGGTCCCTTGATCGGTCCTTTTGCCTGAGAGTTTTTGGGTAGTGCCCCTTCGGCGGCAACGCTGGTTTGCCCTCTCCCGATCAAGACTCGGGAATATATGTCAGAAGTATCGTGTTGTCAATCTGAAGCCTGTTTTCCGCGCGCACGAATGAAATGCCATAATGAAGCCTGAAAAACAACTATTTGCTAGAATAGATCACACTTATTCAAGAGCCCAGCCATGAGCCAAGATTCCACTACTTACGAGGGCCACGCGTGGTTCACCCTGTCCGGCGACGTCAATAGCGACATGGTGCGCCGCGTCTTCGACGCCGTTGCCGACATGACGGAAGACCGCATCACCACCGCCCACATCCTGATCCAGTCCAACGGCGGCTACGTCAGCGACGGCATCTGCCTGTACAACTACCTGAGCAAGCTGCCGATCAAGATCGTCACCTACAACGCCGGCGCGGTGGCGTCGATCGCGGTGATCCTGTTCCTGGCCGGCTCCGAGCGCTACGCCAGCGAGACGGCGCGCTTCATGGTGCACAAGTCGCACGCCAGCGCACCGCACGGCGCCCGGCCGGACGCGCTGCGCATCATCGTCGAGGGCCTGCAGGCCGACGATGCGCGCACCGAGCAGATCCTGCGCGACCATGTCCAGCTGACGGAAGAGCACTGGCGCACGCACGAGTATTCGGACCTGCACCTGACGGCGACCGAAGGCTTGAAAGTGGGGATGATCAATGCGGTGAAGGATTTCGTGCCGCCGCGCGGACAGCGGGTGGCGAACATCTGATGAGGTATGCGGCGCCTTGCGCGGCGCCGCATCGACCGCGCTGGCCTACTTAACGGTCTTTCTTGCCGGACTGCTTGTTGGCGTCGTTCTTGTGGCTTTGACGGCCGGCCTCCACGTGCTGCTCATGGGTGCCGCCCTGGGTGCCGCTGCCACGCGAACCGCTGGACGAACCCTGGTCGCCCGACTGCTTGCTGCTTCCGGAGGTCGAGCCCTGCTTGCTGCTACTGCCTTTTTGATTCGAGTTCATGTCAATTCCTTTGTAAAAGTGAAAGAGCGTACTCGCCAGAACCACGCCGGAGCTTGCATGCCGACGTGTTTTTGGTATCGCAATGATGCGGGCTCGATCTACTGATCGCTATCGGAATTCCTCTTGGTGGCATGTAGGAGCATGCCTTGCCGCCCTCCTAAAATTCTTCCCACTCGACTTCCTTGCTGCTGTGTCCGCCTGATGCGGCACGCGGCGGGGGCGCGGACTTGCGCCGAGGCGGGCTGGGCGGCGGCGTCCGCGCTGGCCGCGTAGCCGGCGCTGTGGGCTTGGCGGAGCGGC
>NZ_WWCX01000082.1:0-28725 GCF_009857655.1 Duganella vulcania | reverse complement strand
GCCAAGGGCTCGTCGGCGGTGCGCGCCGCGCCGGGCCGGGAGGGCGACGTCTGGGTCGCGCTGTACGACGGCGGCCTGGCCCGATCCACCGATTCCGGCGCCATGTTCGCCAACCTGGCCAATGTGGGCTACGCGGCGGCGGTCGGCTTCGGCAAGGCGGCGCCGGGCGCCAGCTACCCGGCGGTGTACATCTGGGGGGCGGTGGGCGGCGTGCGCGGCCTGTTCCGCTCCACCGACAGCGGCGCCAGCTGGTTGCGTATTAATGACGATAATCATCAATATGGCGGTCCGGGCGATGCCCAATTTGTTATCGGAGATGCAAACACCTACGGCGTGGTGTATATGAGCACGGCGGGCCGGGGCATAGTGACTGGCAAGCCGATTGTCGCCAATTAGGGACGTGATCGCCTTTTTCATCAGTACATGATCGGAAACATGCCACAATACCCGGTACATCCCGCAGAGGGTGTGTCGAGACGTGCTGTACCGAGATTGAGGTCGTTGAAAATGTCGATGAAGTCCCACCGTATTGCGTTGCTGTTCAACGCCAATAAAATTTTTGACCGCGAGGTCATCTCCGGCGTCGCCGCTCACCTGAGCAGCACCCGCGCCTCCTGGGATCTGTTCCTGGAAGAAGACTTCCGCCTGCGCCTGCCCGGCATCGAACACTGGCAGGGCGACGGCATCATCGCCGATTTCGACGATCCCGCCGTGGCCGCAGCGCTCAGCCGCAGCCGCATCCCGGTGGTGGCGGTGGGCGGTTCCTACGCCGACGAGAGCAATTACCCGGACTCCATCCCCTACGTCGCCACCGACAATTTCAAGCTGATCAAGCTGGCCCACGACCACCTGATCGAGGCCGGCCTGCGCAATTTCGCGATGTTCAGCCTGCCGGAAGCGCAGGAAAACCGCTGGGCGCAGGAGCGCGAGACCGCCTTCCGCACGCTGATGCGCAAGGACATGATGGAGCCGCACATCTACCGCGGCCTGGGCACCAGCGCGCCGTCGTGGGACGAGGCGGTGGAGCAGCAGATCAAGTGGCTGCACAGCCTGCCCAAGCCGGTCGGCATCATCGCCGTCACCGACGCCCGCGCGCGCCAGCTGCTGCAGGCCTGCATCATGGCCGGCATCGAGGTGCCGGAGCAGGTGGCGCTGATCGGCATCGACAACGACCCGCTGGCGCGCATGCTGACCCGCATTCCGCTCAGCTCCGTGATGCAGGGCGCGCAGGAGATGGGCCGCACCGCCGCCCACCTGCTGGACCAGATGCTGCACGGCGTGCGCCTGGGCGGCACGCGCATCCTGGTGCCGCCGGTCGGCATCAACGTGCTGACCTCGACCCGCCACGAGGCGCCCAAGCATCCGCACGTGATGCGGGCGCGCCACTTCATCCGCCAGTACGCCTGCCAGGGCATCAAGACGCACCAGGTGGCCGAGTATGTCGGCATCTCGCGCTCGTCGCTGGAATCGTACTTCCGCCAGGAGCTCGATTGCAGCGTGCATGACGTGATCCTGCGCTTCAAGCTGGACGCCGCCACCGAGATCCTCGCGCGCGGGGAGCGCAGCATCGCCGACGTGGCGCTCAGCTGCGGCTTCACGTCGGTGCAGTACATGCACGCGGTATTCAAGCGGGAGCTGGGCTGCACTCCGCGCGCCTACCAGGACCGCGCCATGCAGGGGCGCGCCGGCGAAGCGGATGGCGATGCCCCCGTGGCCGATTTGCGCAGCGTGGCCTGAACGCGGCGAGGCGTAAAACATGACCGTGATTGGTGAGTTTCATAATTGCCGTCATGGGTGAATCGGGTCAAAATCCTCCACGCAGTTTGCTTGCCAGCCTGGAGAGAGAGACCTTGGAAAATAATGTGAATACGATGCTGCCCGACGATGTTGAACGGGCGGTTCTGGTGGGCCGTGTGTGGCGCGATGGCGTCATCAACGGGCCTTGCGTGGTCGCCGTGCGCAACGGCGAGGTGTTTGATATCACCGGCCACGCGCCCACCATGTCGGACCTGCTGGAACGCGACGACGCCCTCGAAGTGGCGCGCTCCGCACCCGGCGAGCCGCTGGGTAGCGTGCAGCAGCTGATGGCGCACGCGCTCGACGCCAAGGCCGCCGTCGGTGCTCCGCGCCTGCTGGCGCCGTGCGACCTGCAGGCGATCAAGGCCTGCGGCGTGACCTTCGCCGTCAGCCTGCTGGAACGCGTGATCGAAGAACAGGCAGGCGGCGACGCCTCCCGCGCCAGCGCGCTGCGCTCCGAAATCCAGTCCATCATCGGCTCCGACCTGTCGGCCATCCGTCCCGGCTCGCCGGAGGCGGCGCGCCTGAAGGCGGACCTGATCGAGCGTGGCCTGTGGTCGCCGTACATGGAAGTGGGCATCGGCCCGGACGCCGAGGTGTTCTCCAAATCGCAACCCATGTCGGCGGTGGGGCAGGGCGCGGACGTGGGCCTGCATCCGGATTCGAAATGGAACAACCCCGAGCCGGAGATCGTCCTGGCGGTCAACAGCCAGGCGCGCGTGCTGGGCGCCACGCTGGGCAACGACGTCAACCTGCGCGACATCGAAGGCCGCAGCGCCCTCCTGCTGGGCAAGGCCAAGGACAACAACGGCTCCTGCGCGATCGGCCCCTTCATCCGCCTGTTCGACGAACACTTCACCATCGACACCATCCGCAACGCGGAAGTGAGCATGCTGATCGAAGGCGAGGACGACAACTTCCACCTGGCTGGCGCCAGCCGCATGCGCGAGATCAGCCGCGATCCGCTGGACCTGGTGAGCCAGGTCTGCGGCCGCCATCACCAATACCCGGACGGCTTCATGCTCTTCCTCGGCACGATGTTCTCGCCGATCAAGGACCGCGACACCGCCGGCGGCGGCTTCACGCACCACCTGGGCGACCGTGTCAGCATCTCGACGCCGTCGCTGGGCAAGCTGGTGAACCACGTGCAGCGCAGCGACGCCATCGCGCCGTGGACCTTCGGCGTGCGCGCCCTGCTGGGGCGCGCACGCGGCGCCAGCCCGGTGCGCGCGGCGCCGATGGTTCAGGCCAGGATGCAGCATGCCACTTACCCTAGCCTGGCGGGCCGGCGCGTGGTGGTCACGGGCGGCGGCAGCGGTATCGGCGCCGGCATGGTGGAGGCGTTCGCCCAGCAGGGCGCGCAGGTGCACTTCCTGGATGTCGCCGAAGCGGATTCGCTGGCGCTGCAAAGCCGCCTCGCCACGCTGGCGACGCCGCCGGTGTTCATGCGCTGCGACCTGACCGATCTCGAAGCGCTGGACGCGGCTTTCAAGAGTATCGGCGAAGTCGATATCCTGATCAACAACGCCGCCAACGACGACCGCCACAAGCTGGCCGACGTCACGCCCGAATACTGGGAGCAGCGCATGGCCGTCAACCTGCGCCACCAGTACTTCTGCGCCCAGGCGGTGGCCGACGGCATGCGGCAGCGCGGCGGTGGCGTGATCCTGAATTTCGGTTCGATCTCGTGGCACCTGGCGTTGCCCGAGTTGACCCTGTACATGACGGCGAAAGCCGCCATCGAGGGCATGACGCGCGGCCTGGCGCGCGACCTCGGTCCGCACAACGTGCGCGTCAACTGCATCATCCCCGGCGCGGTGCGCACGCCGCGCCAGGAAGCCCTGTGGCATACGCCGGAAGAGGAAGCGCGCATCCTGGCGGGCCAGTGCCTGCCGCAGCGCGTACAGGTGGACGACGTGGCCGCGCTGGCGCTGTTCCTGGCCTCCGACAACGCCGGCCGCTGCACCGGCCGCGATTACTTCGTCGATGCGGGATGGTACGGCGCATGAGTACCCAACGCCGCTTCCGCTCGCAGGACTGGTTCGACAATCCGGACCATATCGACATGACGGCGCTGTACCTTGAGCGCTTCATGAACTACGGGATCACGCCGGAGGAGCTGCGCTCCGGGCGCCCCATCATCGGCATCGCGCAGAGCGGCAGCGACATCAGCCCCTGCAACCGCATCCACCTGGAGCTGGCCAAGCGCGTGCGCGACGGCATCCGCGACGCGGGCGGCATCGCGATGGAGTTCCCGCTGCATCCGATCTTCGAGAACTGCCGCCGTCCGACCGCCGCCATCGACCGCAACCTGGCCTACCTCGGGCTGGTGGAGATCCTGCACGGTTATCCGATCGACGCGGTGGTGCTGACCACCGGCTGCGACAAGACCACGCCGTCGCAGCTGATGGCCGCGGCGACGGTCGACATTCCCGCCATCGTGCTGTCCGGCGGGCCAATGCTGGACGGCTGGTTCGAGGGCGAACTGGCGGGTTCCGGCGCGGCGATCTGGAAGGGCCGCCGCCAGCTGGCCGCCGGCGAGATCGACAACGACAAGTTCCTGCAGATCGCCGCCGCCTCGGCGCCGTCGGCGGGACACTGCAACACCATGGGCACCGCCTCCACCATGAACGCGATGGCCGAGGCGCTTGGCATGTCGCTGACCGGCTGCTCGGCGATCCCCGCGCCGTACCGCGAACGCGGCCAGATGGCATATGAAACCGGCAAGCGCATCGTCGAGATGGCGCGGCTGGACATCAAGCCTTCCAGCATCCTGAATCGCGAAGCCTTCCTGGACGCGATCGTCGTCAACGCGGCCATCGGCGGCTCCACCAACGCGCAGCAGCACATCATGGCGATGGCGCGCCACGCCGGCGTCGAGCTGCATTCGAGCGACTGGATGGAGTACGGCCACGCGGTGCCGCTGCTGCTGAACATGCAGCCGGCCGGTAAATTCCTCGGCGAGCGCTTCCACCGCGCCGGCGGCGTGCCGGCCATCATGTGGGAGCTGGAGCAGAAGGGCATGCTGCGCTCGGACCGTCCAACCGTCACCGGCCGCACCATGCGCGACAACCTGGCCGGCCGCGAGACGCAGGACCGCGAGGTGATCTACCCGTTCGACCAGCCGCTGAAGAAGGACGCCGGTTTCTTCGTCCTGAAGGGCAACCTGTTCGACTTCGCCATCATGAAAACCAGCGTGATCTCGGACGCCTTCCGCGCCCGCTATCTGAGCACGCCGGGCAGCGAGAACATCTTCGAATGCCGCGCCATCGTGTTCGACGGCTCCGACGACTACCACGCCCGCATCAACGACCCGTCGCTGAACATCGACGAGGATTGCATGCTGGTGATACGCGGCGCCGGCCCGGTGGGCTGGCCCGGTTCGGCCGAGGTGGTGAACATGCAGCCGCCCGATGCGCTGGTCAAGCGCGGCATCAACGCGCTGCCGACGCTGGGCGACGGCCGCCAGTCCGGCACCTCGGACAGCCCGTCGATACTGAACGCGTCGCCGGAGAGCGCCGTTGGCGGCGGCCTTGCGTGGCTGCGCACGGGCGACCGTATCCGCGTGGACCTGAACGCGGGCCGTTGCGATGCGCAGGTGGCCGAGGCCGAGTGGGAGGAGCGCAAGAAGGACGGCCTTCCGCCGATCCCGGCCAGCCAGACGCCGTGGCAGGAGATTTATCGCAGCACCGTTGGACAAATGGAAAACGGCGCCTGCATGGAACTGGCTGTACCATACCGGGGAGTAGCTAACAACCCGGCACGTCACAATCACTAATCAGCCGGGCATCGACCCGTGCGATAACAGGAGACGACAATGAAGAAATTACTAAGCGCCGCGGCAGTCGCCGTCATGTTGGTGTGCGCCGGCGGGAACGCCATGGCGGACGCCAAGAATCCGAAGATCGGTTTCTCGATCGACGATCTGCGGCTGGAGCGATGGGCGCGCGACCGGGATTACTTCGTTGCGGCGGCCGAGCAGCAGGGCGCCAAGGTCTTCGTGCAGTCGGCCGACGCCAGCGAGCAGCGGCAGATCGCACAGATCGAGAACCTGATTTCGCGCGGCGTTGACGTGCTGGTGATTGTTCCGTATAACGCCACGGTGCTCAACAACGCCGTGCGCGAGGCCAAGAAGGCCAAGATCAAGGTGGTCTCCTACGACCGCCTGATCCTCAACGCCGATATCGATGCCTACATCTCCTTCGATAACAAGATGGTCGGCGAGATGCAGGCGCAGGGCGTGGTGGCGGTCAAGCCGAAGGGGAATTTCTACCTGCTGGGCGGCGCGCCGACCGACAACAACGCCAAGATGCTGCGCGAAGGCCAGCTGAAGGTGCTGCAGCCCTTGATTGACAAGGGCGACATCAAGGTGGTGGGCAAGCAGTGGGTCAAGGACTGGAATCCGGCCGAGGCCATGTCCATCGTCGAGAATGCGCTGACCGCCAACGGCAACAAGCTCGATGCGGTGGTCGCGTCGAACGACGCCACCGCCGGCGGCGCGATCCAGGCGCTGGCTTCGCAAAAACTCGATGGCAAGGTGGCCGTGTCCGGACAGGATGCGGACCTGGCGGCGGTGCGCCGTGTGATCGCCGGTTCGCAGACCATGACGGTCTACAAGCCGCTGAAGGTGATCGCCACCGAGGCGGCCAAGCTGTCGATCCAGCTGGTGCGCAATGAGAAGCCGGCCTTCAACGCCGAGTACCAGAACGGCTTCAAGCAGGTCAGCACGCTGCTGCTGAAACCGACCATGCTGACCAAGGCGAATATCGACCTGGTGGTCACGGACGGCTTCTATACCAAGGCTCAATTGGCTGCCAAGTAAGCGGCGGATACCGCATGTCCGCCTATCTGCTGGAAATGAAGGGCATCGTCAAGAAGTTTGGCGGTGTGCCCGCGCTCGACGGCATCGACCTGCAGGTCCGGCCGGGCGAGTGCATTGGCTTGTGCGGCGAGAACGGCGCCGGCAAATCCACGCTGATGAAAGTGCTGTCCGCCGTCTACCCGCACGGCACCTGGGACGGCGAGATCCTGATGGACGGCCAGCCGCTGCGCGCGCAGTCGATACGCGAGAGCGAGGCGGCCGGCATCGTCATCATCCACCAGGAGCTGATGCTGGTGCCGGAACTGACGGTGACGGAGAACCTCTTCCTCGGCAACGAGATCACGCTGCCCGGCGGCCGCATGGATTATCCGGCCATGAACCGGCGCGCCGAGACGCTGCTCAAGGAGCTCAAACTCAACGACGTCAACGTGGTGCTGCCGGTGATGAACTACGGCGGCGGCCATCAGCAGCTGATCGAAATCGCCAAGGCGCTGAACAAGAATGCGCGCCTGCTGATCCTGGACGAACCGTCCTCGTCGCTGACGGCGTCGGAAATCGAGGTGCTGCTAGAGATCATTCGCGGCCTGAAGGCCAAGGGCGTGGCCTGCGTCTACATCTCGCACAAGCTCGATGAGGTGGAGGCAATCTGCGACACCATCGTCGTCATCCGCGACGGCAAGCATATCGCCACCACGCCGATGCGGCAGATGGATGTGCGCCAGATCATTTCGCAAATGGTGGGGCGCGAGATGAACCAGCTGTATCCCAAGCTGGAACGCACGCAGGGCGAGGTGATCTTCGAAGCCCGCAACGTGGTTTGCTACGACACCGAAAAGCCGGACCGCAGGAAGGTGGACAACGTCTCCTTCACGCTGCGGCGGGGCGAGATCCTGGGCATCGCGGGGCTGGTGGGCGCGGGCCGCACGGAGCTGGTGTCGGCGCTGTTCGGCGCCTACAACGGCCGCTGCGAGGCCGAGGTGTGGCTCAACGGCGAGAAGATCGATACCCGCACGCCGATCAAGGCGATCCGCGCCGGCTTGGCGCTGGTGCCGGAGGACCGCAAGCAGCACGGCATCATCCGCGACCTGGATGTCGGCCAGAACATCACGCTGTCGGTGCTGGGGCGCTATGCGCGCTTCAGCCGCATCGACCGCGAGGCCGAACTGAAAACCGTCAGCGAGGAGATCGCGCGCCTGGGCTTGAAGACGGCCAGCCCCTTCCTGCCGATTACCTCGCTCTCCGGCGGCAACCAGCAGAAGGCGGTGCTGTCCAAGATGCTGCTGACGCGGCCCAAGGTGCTGATCCTCGACGAACCCACGCGCGGCGTGGACGTCGGCGCCAAGTACGAGATCTACAAGCTGATGCTGGAACTGGCCAGCCAGGGCGTGTCCATCATCATGGTGTCGTCGGAGCTGGCCGAGGTGCTGGGCGTGTCCGACCGCGTGCTGGTGATGGGCGAAGGCCAGCTGCGCGGAGACTTCATCAACCGGGACCTGACCCAGGAAATGCTGCTGTCGGCGGCGCTCGATCACTCTTGATGCATCCTATGCAAACCACCAAACTCAAACAGCTCTTCACCCAATACAAAATCCTCGCGCTGCTGATCGCCATCGCCATCATCTGGAGCTTCTTCAGCTGGAAGACGGAGGGCGGCTTCATCTCGGCGCGCAACCTGTCCAACCTGATGCGGCAGATGTCGGTGACCGGCGTGGTGGCCTGCGGCATGGCCTTCGTCATCATCTCCGGCGAGATCGACCTGTCGGTCGGCTCGCTGCTTGGCCTGTTGGGCGGAGTGGCCGCGGTGCTCGACGTGAACCACCAAATGCCGCTGCCGGTG
This sequence comes from Duganella vulcania, assembly GCF_009857655.1. Taxonomy (NCBI): domain Bacteria; kingdom Pseudomonadati; phylum Pseudomonadota; class Betaproteobacteria; order Burkholderiales; family Oxalobacteraceae; genus Duganella; species Duganella vulcania. Next base: position 20,269 of record NZ_WWCX01000082.1, on the reverse strand, counting down.
ACGGTGGCGGCGGTGCTGGCCTGCGGCCTGGCGCTTGGACTGGTCAACGGCTATCTGACGGCCTACAAGGGCATCCCGTCCTTCATCGTGGGCTTGGGCGGCATGCTGGCGTATCGCGGCATCGTGCTGGGCGTGACGGACGGCGTGACCGTGGCTCCCGTGTCGGAGGCGTTGGTGCAGGTGGGGCAGGGCTATCTGTCGCCGGAGCTGGGCGTCACATTGGGCGTGGCGCTGTTCGCGCTGGCCGCCGTGCTGACCTGGCGCCAGCGCCTGAACCTGGGCCGCCACGGCCTGCCGGTGCCGCCGATGTGGCGCGACGGCGTTCGCCTCATCGCCATCGGCGCGGTGCTGCTGGCCTTCGTGCGGACCCTGAACAGCTACGAGGGCATACCGCTGCCGGTGCTGCTGTTGCTGGTGCTGCTGGGCGTCTTCAGCTACGTGGCCACGCAGACCGTGTTCGGCCGCCGCATCTACGCGGTGGGCAGCAATATGGAGGCCACCCGCCTGTCCGGCGTGAACGTGCAGGCGGTGAAGCTGTGGATCTTCGGGATCATGGGCCTGATGTGCGCCCTGGCAGGCCTGGTCAACACGGCGCGGCTGGCGGCGGGTTCGCCGTCCGCCGGCACCTCGGGCGAGCTCGATGCGATCGCGGCCTGCTTCATCGGCGGCACGTCGATGCGCGGCGGGTCCGGCACCGTCTATGGCGCCTTGATCGGCGCGCTGGTGATGGCCAGCCTGGATAACGGCATGTCCATGCTGGACGTGGACACCTATTGGCAGATGATCGTCAAGGGCTGCATCCTGACGCTGGCCGTGTGGGTCGACGTGGCGACGCGCTCCAGCCGCCGCTGATGTCGTTTTTTGTGCACGGCCGGCCGCGCCGGCCCGTGCGCTTGCTCATTATCATTCGCCTGCTTGGTGAATTTCGCAATTGCGGCTCGTAGTCGTAACTTGCAAAATGGTCTTATAACATCGTATGACCTGGCACCCCGCCAGCAAGTCAGCACGATAAAAAAACCAAGAGCGAGACACAACCAATGAATCTCAAAATTCCGCGCTGCCCAGCGCCTGCGGGCCCGTTCGCCTGACGATTTCCCAAACCGGCACTACAACACTAAAACACAAATAGTAAATGGCCAAAGAGCCGTGACTTGTTCGCACAACCCTGGAGAGTGTAAATGAAACAGTTCAAAAAAACGGCGATCGCGCTGGGCCTGGCCCAGATGGCGTCCATGGCGATGGCGCAGACCGCCCCCGCCACCGATAACAGCGCGACCGTGATCGTGACCGGCCAGCGCGCGGCGCTGCAGTCGGCCCAGAAGATCAAACAGAATTCCGATGAAATCGTCGATTCCATCGTCGCCGACGATATCGGCAAGCTGCCAGACCGCTCGGTGACCGAGGTATTGCAGCGCATCGTGGGCGTGACCATCGACCGCACCATGGCCAAGGGCGACCCGGAGCACTTCTCGGTTGAAGGCTCGGGCGTGTCGATCCGTGGCTTGAGCTATGTGCGCTCCGAACTGAATGGCCGCGATTCGTTCTCCGCCAACGGCGGCCGTTCGCTGAACTTCGAAGACGTGCCACCAGAGCTGATGGCCGGCGTCGACATCTACAAGAACCCATCGGCCGAGCAGGTCGAAGGCGCCGTCGGTGGCCTGGTGAACCTGCGCACCGCGATGCCGTTCGATTACAAGGGCTTCAAGGCCGCCATCTCGGCCGACCGCACCTGGTCGGAACTGAAGAAGGGCAAGACCTCGCCATCGTATTCCGGCCTGGTGTCGAACCGCTGGAAGACCCCGGTCGGTGAGATCGGCGCCTTGCTGGACCTGGCTTACTCGGAAAGCGCAACCCGCACCGACGCCTTCCAGGTCGAGCCTTACTATCCGATGAAAGACGCCAACGGCAACCCGGTGTTCGCACCGAAGGGCGCGCAATGGCGCACGTTGCAATTCGACCGCAAGCGCGAAGGCGCATACGGCGCGCTGCAATGGAAGAAGGACGACTGGTCCAGCTCCCTGACCATGTTCAAGTCGAAGTATGAGATGAAGTGGGACGAGCAGGCGATCTTCGCGCAATCGAGCCCGTACAATATCCGCCTGTCCCCGGATTCGACCTTTAACTCGCGCGGCGCGCTGCTGACCGGCACCCTGACCGATTCCACCGGCGCCGGCATCAACTTCGGCGACGACACCCGCGCCGCCAACCGCAAGTCCGATACCACCGACCTGTCGTGGAACCTGCGCTGGCGTCACGACAGCTGGACCGTCACCACCGACCTGCAGCACATCAAGGCCAAGACCAACAGCTTCGATTCCACCGTGGCGACCGGCGTCCAGATGCCGAAGGAGCAGGTTGACCTGACCGGCAATGTGCCCAAGCTGATCTTCAGCGATGCGGACCGCGCCTACCTGGCGAATCCGAACAACTACTACTGGGCGTTCACGATGGAACACCTGGACCGCGCCAAGGCCGATGAAACCGCGTGGAAGACGGACGTCAAGTACGACTTCGATCATCCGGTGCTGCGCGACGTGCGCTTTGGCGTGCGCCTGACGGATCGTTCGGCGACGACGACCAAATCCAACCCGGACTACAACTGGGCCGCCATCACCCAGCCATGGCAGGGCGAGATTTCGCACCTGGCCTACCTGGGCGATCCTCGCTTCTCCGGCAATACCAACCTGCACAGCTTCAATAACTTCTTCAACGGCGGCGTGTCCGTGCCGTCGGTGGTGTTCCCGAACGCCTCGCTGGCGCAGGGCTACCCGAGTTCCTACGCCCAGCTGCACACCTATCACGACATCCTGTGCGCGGAAAAGGGCAATACCTGTTCGCCATGGACGCCGGCCACCTTCGGCACGAGCCCTATTGGCACCAACGACCAGACGGAAAAGACCAAGGCGCTTTACGGCCAGTTGCGCTTCGGCTGGGATAACCTGAAATATCCGGTGGACGGCAACGTCGGCCTGCGTTATGTGCAAACCGATTCGACCGCGCACGGCTACACGGTATTCAGCTCGACCGCGCCGACCGGCGCCACCCAAGGCGTGCCGGTTCCGATCATCCTGCCGTTCTCCAAGGCGCAGGACTTCGACAACAGCTATCACAACTTCCTGCCTAGCCTGAACCTGCGCCTGAAGGCCTCCGACACGCTGCAGTTCCGCTTTGCCGCAGCGGCAGCATTGTCCCGTCCTGATTTCGACAAGCTGCAGGCGTACACCACGTTGACGCAGACCGCCGATTCGACGACCAAGAACGGCGTCACCACCATCGATACCTTGACGCAGAGCGGTACCGGGTCGGGCAATCCGAACCTGCGTCCGACCACCTCCAAGCAGCTCGACCTGACGATGGAATGGTATTTCGCGCCGAGCGGTTCGTTCACCGCGGCGGTGTTCAACAAGCAGCTGAAAGACATCGTCGTCAACCAGATGTACACCTATCAGTTGACCGACGTGAACGGCAAGCCGCAGAACTTCAACGTGACTGGCCCGATCAACGGCGCCAAGGGCCATGCGCGCGGTATCGAGTTGGCCTTCCAGCAGTACTTCGACAAGCTGCCAGGCGCATGGTCGGGGTTAGGCATGCAAGCCAACTTCACCTTCGTCGACAGCAAGCGCGATCTGTATAACCCGGTGTTCTCGAAATACTGTACCGGCGGCGACAACGCCAGCAACGTCAACCTGAACCTGAACGGCTGCGATACCAACGGCACCACCTTCGGCAACCTGCCGCTGGAGAACCTGTCGCGCCAGTCGTACAATCTGGCGCTGCTGTATGACAAAGGCCCAGTGTCGGGACGCCTGGCTTACAACTGGCGTTCCAAGTCGCTGCAGGGTGTGAACGTCAACGGTACCAAGGGCGGCGACGCCACGGACAGCAATCCGGCCAGCCCGGGCTTCGGCCAGACCAATGTGGCGTGGGCGCTGCCTACCTGGGCGGACTCGTATGGCCAGCTGGATGCGTCGGTGTTCTACAAATTCAGCGACAAGGTGCAACTCGGCCTGGAAGCGCAGAATCTGACCGATTCGACCTTCAAGCAGCTGATGCAGCAAAATATCGGGATGATGGGGCGCGCATGGTTCAAGACCGGCCGCCGCGTGGTCGCGAAACTGAGCTACGACTTCTAAACTACGAAAGGCTTTAACAGATGAAGCATACCGCCCGCCAGTTTGTCTCCGTTTTGAGTTTCGCGGCCCTGGCCGCAACTGGCGCGGCGGCTGCCGATCTGCCGCAGCTTGTGAAGAAGGACGGCCGCCACGCCCTGATGGTCGATGGCGCGCCGTTTGTGATGTTCGGCGCACAGGTGCACAACTCCAGCAATTATCCGCTGGCGTTGAACAAGGTGTGGCCGGCCATCAAAGACATGAACGCCAACACCGTCGAGATTCCCGTGGCGTGGGAGCAGATCGAGCCGGTCGAAGGCAAATTCGATTTCAGTTATGTCGACACCTTGCTGGCGCAGGCGCGCGAGCACAAGGTGCGCCTGGTGCTGCTCTGGTTCGGCACCTGGAAGAACACCGGCCCGCAGTACACGCCGGAGTGGGTCAAGTTTAACAACAAGCGCTTCCCGCGCATGGTCGACAAGGACGGTAAAACTGTCTACTGCCTGTCGCCGAACAGCGAGGAAACGATGAAGGCCGACAGGAAGGCCTTTGTCGCGCTGATGGAACACATCAAGAAAGCCGATTCGGCGCAGCGCACCGTCATCATGATGCAGGTCGAGAACGAGGTCGGCACCTACGGTTTCGTGCGCGACTTCGCACCCAAGGCGCAGGCGGCGTTCGAGCAGAACGTGCCGCAGGCCGTGCTGGATCATAAAAAATCGCCGGTGGCGCTGGCCGCCAGCGGCACCTGGAAGCAGGTCTACGGCGATTACGCCGACGAGTACTTCCACGCTTATTCCATCGCCAGCTATATCGAGGAAATCGCCAAGGCAGGCCGCGCGGTCTACAACCTGCCGATGTACGTCAATAACGCGCTGCGCGATCCGCTGGAGTCGCCGGTGATGCCGTGGAAGGGCAACTTCGCCAGCGGCGGGCCGACCTTCGACGTGATCGATATCTACAAGGCCGCCGCGCCGCATATCGACATCGCCGCACCGGACATCTACGCGCCGGAGTCGAACAAATTCCACGCCACGCTGGACCGCTTCCAGCGTCCCGACAACGCGCTGATGCTGCCTGAGATGAGCAACGCCTCGCAGTACGTGCGCTACGCCTACCTGGTGCTGGGCCGCGGCTCGCTGGCGTTCTCGCCGTTCGGCATCGACTACGCGGACTACAGCAACTTCCCGCTCGGTTCCAAGGCTACCGACAAGACCATGGTGGCGCCGTTCGGAAAAATCTACGCCGCCTTCCGGCCGATGGAGCGCCAGTGGGCCAAGTGGGCGTTTGAGGGCCGCACCTACGGCGTGGCCGAGGGCGACGACCGCAAGCCGCAAACCATCGCGATGAAGAACTGGAAGGCCACCGTCAGCTTCCGCATGTGGCAGTTCGGCGACGCAGACTGGCTGGCCAAGATCAAGGACCTGCCGGCGGATACCGAGCAGCCCAACGGTGGCGCGTCGATCGCGCAGATCGGCGACAATGAATTCATCGTTGTGGGCCAGCATGCGCGCGTGAGCTTCGACAGCGCGGATGGCAAGCCGTCCATGCTGGCGCGCGTGGAAGAGGGACATTTCGACGCCACGGGCAAATGGATCATGGAGCGCAACTGGAACGGCGACCAGACAGATTACGGCTTGAACCTGACCGGCAATCCGGTGGTTCTCAAGGTCAAACTGGGTACATACTGAAAATACGGAGATTAGATGCGATTCAAATCGATAGTGCCTGCGGCGTCGTGCCTGGCGGTGATGGTGTCGGGCCACGCGTTGGCCGGCACGTTTGAGAAGACCGCCACCGGCATCGTGGTCAAGCCTGATACGGGTGCGGCAAAAGAAGTGCGCCTTGAGGTCATGGCCGACAATATCATCCACGTGGTGAAGCTCGACCAATCCGGCAAGGATCTCACGCCGTCGCTGATGACGGTGGCCGCTCCTGTTAGCGGTACCTTCAGCGTTGCCGCATCGGGCAAGGACAAGGTCACGCTGAAGGCGAAGAAGATCTCGGTGGCGGTGTCGCTGGCGACGGGGCAGGTCCAGTTCTTCAACGCGGCCGGCAAGGCGTTCCTGAGCCAGGCCTCGGAGAGCATGGCGCCGGTCGATATCGGCGGCAAGCCGTTCATGGCGGTCAAGGAAGGCTTCAACCACGGCACCAAGGACGCGTACTATGGCCTGGGCCAGCACCAGAACGCGCAGATGAATTTGAACGGCGAAGACGTGCTGCTCATGCAGCACAATATGGCGATCGCCGTGCCGTTCGTGGTCTCGGACAAGAACTACGGCGTTTTGTGGGATAACAATTCGATCTCGCGCTTCGGCGACGCCAAGCCGTATGGCCCGATGGTGCGCGACCTGAAGGTGGTCGACGACGAAGGCAAGGCCGGCGGCCTGACCGCGCGCTACTACATCGGCGGCAAGCTGGCGTTGACCCGCCACGAAAAGGACATCGCCTACCAATACCTGAAGGACGTGGCCGAGAACTGGCCGAAGGAACTGGGCGACATCAAGACGCTGAAGGACGTCAAGGTGGTCTGGGATGCGACGCTGAGCTCCGACAAGCCGGGCGTGCACAAGATGCAGCTGTACTCGTCGGATTATGCGACGCTGTCGGTGGACGGCAAGCAGGTGATGGACGTGTGGCGCCAGGGCTGGAATCCGTGGTATCACAACTTCGAGGTGAAGTTCGAGGCCGGCAAGCCGGTCAAGCTGCACCTGGAATGGAAGCCGTCCGGCGGCATGGTCGCGATCACGCACAACGATCCGCTGCCCGAGCCGGAGCGCCATTCGCTGACCTTCTCGTCGGAAGTCGCGCAGAGCATCAACTACTACGTCGTCAGCGGCGATAGCATGGATAAGGTTATCGCCGGCTATCGCCACCTGACCGGCCAGGCGCCGATGATGCCGAAGTGGGCCTACGGCTTCTGGCAATCGCGCCAGCGCTACGAAACGCAGGAGCAACTGCTGGGCGTGCTGCGCGAGTACCGCAAGCAGGGCTGGCCGGTGGATAACATGGTGCAGGACTGGTTCTACTGGCCGCAGGACCAGTGGGGCTCGCACGATTTCGACAAGGCGCGCTTCCCGGATCCGAAGGGGATGCTGGATGAGGCCCACAAGGCGCATGCGCGCGTGATGATTTCGATCTGGGGCAAGTTCTACGCGAACACCGACAACTATAAGGAGTTGGCGGCCAAGGGCCATATGTGGACCAAGAACGTCGAAGACGGCGCGCTTGACTGGGTAGGCCCAGGCTACAAGAACAGCCACTACGATCCGTACACCAAGGAAGCGCGGGACATCTACTATCGCCAGATGAAGCCCAAGCTGATCGACTTGGGCTTCGATGCCTGGTGGATGGATAACACCGAGGCGGACGTGCTGTCCAATTCCCGCCTGGAGGACTTCAAGAAGCTGATCGGCCCGACCGTGTATGGCGCCGGCGAGATCACCTTCAATCCGTATAGCCTCGTGCATACCGAGGGCTTCTACCAGGGCCTGAAGCGCGACCAGCCGGACAAGCGTCAGTTCATCCTGTCGCGCTCCGGTTTCGCAGGCATCCAGCGCAACGCGACCGCCGTGTGGAGCGGTGACACGGCCAGCCGATGGAACAACCTGTACGACCAGATATCGGCTGGCGTCAGCATCTCGATGTCGGGCATTCCGAACTGGACGCACGATATCGGCGGCTATGCGCAGGAGGAGCGTTACCAGGTCGGCGAAGTCGGTTCGGCGCAGGAGAACCGCGTTACCGGCGCGGCCAAGGGCAATCCGGAGGACATGAAGGAATGGCGTGAGCTGAATCTGCGCTGGTTCCAGTTCGGCGCGTTCTCGCCGCTGTTCCGTTCCCATGGCGAGGTGGTGAAGCGCGAGATCCACGAGATCGCGCCGGAAGGCTCGCCGATGCGCGACTCGATGGTCTGGTACGACAAGCTGCGTTATCGCATGATGCCTTACATTTACTCGGCCGCCGCCGATATCCACTACGAGTCCGGCTCGATCATGCGCGGCCTGGTGATGGATTTCCCGAACGACGACGCGGTCAAGGATATCAAGGACCAGTACCTGTTCGGCCATAACATCATGGTGGCGCCTGTGTATGTGTACGGTGCGCGCGAACGCAGCGTCTATATGCCCAAGGGCGCAAGCTGGTATGACTTCTACACCGGCGAAGTGCACAAGGGTGGCGGCACGCCGACCATCAAGGCGCCGGAGACCCGCATGCCATTGTTGGTGAAGGCTGGCTCGATCCTGCCGATGGGCCCTGTGACGCAGTATGTGGATGAGAAGCCGGATGCGCCGATCACCCTTAATATCTACACCGGCGCCGACGGCAAGTTCAGTCTCTATGAGGACGATGGCGTGAGCAACGCCTACCTGCGCGGAGAGTTCAGCCGCATCCCGCTGAGCTACAACGACAAGACCGGCGTTGTGACTATCGGCGAGCGCGTGGGACAGTACAAGGGCATGGTGGCCAAGCGCCAGTTCAAGCTGCGCTTCATCAAGGCCGGCGTATCGAGCTCGGATGATTTCGATGCTGCCGACAAGGTTGTCGCATACGAGGGCAAGCCGGTCACGGTCAGGAAATAAGATGTCTCGACACGCGATGGTGGCGGCGGGCTTGCTCGCCGCGCAGCTGTGCTACGCAGCGGATGTCCGCGACCTCGCGCTGCGCTACGACCGGCCGGCGCCCGATACGGCGCAGGGCTGGGAGCAGGAGGCGCTGCCGATCGGGAATGGCCGCATTGGCGCGATGATCTTCGGCCAGCTGGCGCGGGAACGCATCCAGTTCAACGACATCACGCTGTGGACCGGCGACGACAAGGTGATGGGCTCTTACCAGCCCTTCGGCGACGTCTACATCAATCTGCCGGGGCATGAGCAGGCCACCACAGGTTACGCGCGGCGGCTGGATATCGACAAGAGCCTGCATAGCGTCAGCTACACGCACGGCGGCGTCAAATTCAAACGCGAAGCCTTCGCCAGCTTCCCGGCACAGGTGATCGCGATGCGCCTGAGCGCCGACAAGCGCGGGCAGTACACCGGTTCGATAGAGCTGACCGATATGCACGATGCGCAGATCAATGTGGTTGGCAACCGCATTGTCGCCACGGGCTCGCTGCGAGGCAAAGGCGACGCCTCGAGCAATGCAATGGACTACGCCAGCGAGCTGCAAGTGTTGAATGACGGCGGGGCGATCGCGGTCGATGGCAACCGGATCACGTTCACCGGCTGCGACGCGGTGACCTTGATACTGGGCGCCGGCACCAGCTACGTCCTTGATCCAGCCAGGAAGTTCCAGGGCGAGCATCCGCTGCCGCGCGTGACGGCGCAGGTGAGTTCGGCCGCGCGTCCATGGGCGGCGCTGCTGGCCGAGCATCAGAAGGATTTCGATGCGCAGTTCAAGCGCGTGAGCGTGGACTTCGGCGCCGCCGCGCCTGCGCGCCGCGCGCTGCCGACCGACCAGCGCATTGCCACCTACACGGCGGAAGGCGGCGATCCAGGACTGGAGGCGCAGTTCTTCCAGTTCGGCCGTTATCTGCTGATCTCCAGCTCGCGCGACTCGCTGCCGGCCAATTTGCAGGGCCTTTGGAACAACAGCCTCACGCCGCCGTGGAAGTCGGACTATCACACCAACATCAACATCCAGATGAACTACTGGCCTGCGGAGCCGGCCAACCTGTCGCGGAACGCCTTGCCGTTCTTCGCGCTGGTGCAGGGCGTGGCGCCGGTGTATCGGCAACTGGTCGCCGATACGGCGGCGCAGGCGCTTGCGCATCCTGAGTCCGTGCAGATGGCGAAGCCCAACCTGAGCGGCCAGGCCGTGCAGCGCGAGGAAACCTTCATCGGCAATGCCGGCAAGCCGGTGCGCGGCTGGACCGTGCGCACCGAGTCGAATCCCTTCGGCGCGATGGGTTATGTGTGGAACAAGACCGGCAACGCCTGGTATGCCCAGCACTTCTGGGAGCACTACGCCTACACGCAGGACAAGACCTTCCTGCGCAATGTCGCCTATCCGATGATGAAGGAGGCGGTGCACTTCTGGCAGGACTACCTGAAGCAGCTGCCGGATGGGCGCCTGGTCGCACCGCTGGGCTGGTCGCCGGAGCACGGGCCGATCGAGGACGGCGTCACCTACGACCAGGAGATCATCTGGGACCTGTTCAACAACACCGTTGAAGCGGCGGACGTGCTGGGCGACGATCAGGCTTTCCGTGCGCAGGTAGCCGCCATGCGCGACAAGCTGGCCGCGCCGCGCGTGGGAAGCTGGGGCCAGCTGCTGGAGTGGATGGAGGAGAAAAAGGATCCGGTGCTCGACACGCCGGGCGATACGCATCGCCACGTGTCGCATCTGTTCGCGCTTTATCCCGGCCGCCAGATCTCGCCGACGCAAACGCCGGAGCTGGCGGCTGCTGCGCGCAAGTCGCTGGAAGGGCGCGGCGATGCCGGCACCGGTTGGTCGATGGCGTGGAAGACGGCTTACTGGGCGCGCTTGCTGGACGGCGACCATGCCTACCAAATGCTGCGCGGGCAGCTGGCCAAACCCGGCGCGCGCGCCGCGCAGCAGAGCGGCAAGGGCAGCGAAGGTAACAACGCCGGCGGCACTTATCCGAACATGCTGGACGCGCATCCGCCATTCCAGATCGACGGTAACTTCGGCGCGGTGGCGGCGATCTGCGAGATGTTGGTGCAGTCGCATACCGGCGAAATCCATCTGTTGCCTGCGTTGCCTTCCGCCTGGCCGACAGGCTCGGTCAAGGGCCTGCGCGCACGCGGCGGATACGAGGTGGATGTGGCCTGGGCCAACGGCAAGCTGACGTCCGCCTTGATACGCCGCACGGCGGGCTCCGGCGCCAGCAAGGTGCGCTATGGCGGCAAGGTCGTTCCGCTCAACCTGAAGGCCGGCGAGAGCAAGCGCCTCGGAGCGCAGCTGTGATGCGCGGCCTGTTGTGCTGCATGTTGCTGGCGCTGTGCCGGTTGTGCATGGCCGATGCCACGCAGGTCCACTACCTGAGCGGCACGGACAAGGACCATCGCATCGACTGGGAATTCATGGTCAACGGCGGGCGCAATAGCGGGACGTGGAAGACTATCCCTGTGCCGTCGAATTGGGAGATGGAGGGCTTCGGCACCTACCGTTATTTCAGCGACTCGCAGAACGACCCGGCGCCGGACAAGATGGGCATCTACCGCTATACCTTCAAGGTGCCGGCCAACTGGCAGGGCAAACGGATCGACATCGTCTTCGGTGGCGCCATGACGGATACGCTGGTGAAGATCAACGGCCAGCCGGCGGGGCCGGTGCACCAGGGCGGATTTTATGAGTTCCGCTACGATGTGTCGTCGCTGCTGAAGCTTGGCGCGGACAACCAGCTGGAGGTGACGGTCGATCGCTACTCCGCCGATGCATCGGTCAACCGCGCCGAGCGCGCCGGGGACTTCTGGATGTTCAGCGGCATCTACCGGCCGGTGTGGCTGGAGGCCAAGCCACAGCACAATATCGAGCGTGTGAGCCTGGACGCGAAACATAACGGTGACTTCGATGCGGATGTATTCATCGATGGCGGCCTGGCTGGCAAGGTGGTCGCGCGCGTGTTCACGCTGGACGGCAAGCCGCTGGGCGCGGACATGAGCGCCGCCGTGGCGGATGGGAAGGCGCATGTGCGCGGGCACCTCGACAAGATATCGCCATGGTCGGCGGAATCGCCGCAGCGGTACCGGGTGCGTTTCCAGCTGCTCGACGGCGGGCGCTTGATCCACGAGACCAGCAAGGTGATAGGCTTCCGCACGGTCGAACTGCGCAAGCGCGACGGCCTGTACGTCAACGGGGTGAAGGTCCGCCTCAAGGGATCGAACCGCCATTCGATCTGGCCGACCACGGGCCGGACCACCAGCAAGGAACTCAGCTACCTGGATGCTAAGCTGATGAAGGACATGAATATGAACTCGGTGCGCATGTCGCACTATCCGCCGGACACGCACTTCCTCGACGTGGCGGACGAAGTTGGCCTGTACGTGATCGATGAGCTGACCGGCTGGCAGAAGGCCTACGATACCGGCGTCGCCACGCCGCTGGTGAAGGAGCTGGTACAGCGGGACCAGCATCATCCATCGATCATCCTCTGGGCCAATGGGAACGAGGGCGGCTTCAATCTTGAGCTGGACCGGCTGTATCCGATGTGGGATGTGCAGCAGCGGCCCCTGATCCATCCGTGGGCGAATTTTGGCGGCATCGATACCGCGCACTATCCCACCTACGATTGCTGCGCGACGTCGCTGTTCCACGGACGCGACGTGTTCATGCCGACCGAGTTCCTGCATGGCCTGTACGACGGCGGCGCCGGCGCGGGCCTGGACGACTGGTGGAAGGCGATGTTGGCCAATCCGCTTAGCGCGGGCGGCTTTATCTGGTCCTTCGTCGATGAGGGCATCGTCCGAGACGACAAGGGCGGCATGGTCGATGTCGCGGGCAACCTGGCGCCGGACGGCATCCTCGGGCCGTATCGCGAGAAGGAAGGCAGCTACTACGCGATCAAGAAGATATGGTCGCCGGTGTATTTGCCGCTGGGCGAATTGTCCTCGCTGGCGCCGACGTTCGACGGCGGCATCGTCATGGAGAACCGCTACGACTTCAGCAACCTGAATCGGCTCAAACTAAGCTGGAAGCTGGTGAAGTTCGGCGCGAGCGTTGGCCACACGGTTGTCGCACAAGGCGGCGCCAAGGCGCCCGATGTCGCTGCCGGCATGCGTGGCGTGACCCGCATCGCCTTGCCGAAGGATTGGGCGCAGCAGGATGCTCTGTACTTCACCGCGACGGATGCCGGCGGTCGCGAAATCTATACTTGGTCATGGATGATCTCCAGCGCGGAAAAGGTGGCGTTGCGCATGCAGCCGGAACGCCAGGCGGTCGGCGCGGCCAGGCTGACGGAGAGCGCGGACAGCTTCCTGCTGCAGGCGGGGACGGTGAGCGCGACGATCGACAAGGCGACCGGTTATCTGCGTGAGCTGAAAAATGGTGATGTCGTGGCGCCGCTGTCGAACGGTCCACGGCTGGTGGCCGGCAGCGCCACATTCAAATCCATACAGGCGGCCGTCGAAGGTGGCGACGCGGTGGTGCGGGCTGAATATGCCGGTAATCTGCACAGGATTAACTGGCGTTTGAGCGCGGCCGGCACGCTAAGCGTGAACTATGCGTATTCCGTCGAAGCCGGCAAACAGGTCGATGCGCTGGGCGTCAGTTTCGACTATCCCGAAAAGCAGGTGCGTTCGGTGCGCTGGCTGGGCAAGGGGCCTTACCGCGTATGGAAGAACCGTCGGCAGGGCGTGGAGTTCGATGTTTGGGAGAAGACTTATAACGATACCGTCTCCGGCCTGTCGTGGAACTACCCGGAGTTCAAGGGCTTCCACGACCAGGTCTACTGGGCGCGCCTGGGGACGGCCAATGTGCCGCTCACCTTCATCAACCATGCCGACGACATCGCGCTGCGCCTGTTCACGCCGCGCGAGGCAAGTGGCGAAGGGTCCGAGCCGAAGGCCACGCATGTGGACTTCCCGCCGGGCGATATCTCGTTCCTGAACGCGATACTGCCGATCGGGACCAAGTTCCATGCGCCGGGTGAGATGGGACCTTCCGGCCAGCGCGCCCGTGCGCCGAACCTTGGCATCTGGCTGGAGAACACCATCGATATCGTGGTGGGCGATTAACCGGCGGCGGCCAGCCATGCCCGATAGCGCCTGGTCAGCAGCGCCAGACGGAATTGGCCGATCAACATCGTCATCAGCGGAGAGTAACGGCGCGCCTGCGTGGCGCCGTTCCCCAGCGCGCGCAACCTGCGCTTGACCAGCGCCATCATGTTGGCCATCACCTGGCGGCCGGGGTGGTTAATCTGCATCCACACCTGCGCGCCTTCCTTGCGCGACGCTTGCGCCCAACGCCGGAAGGGCTCCAGCGGCGTGCCTGATTCCAGTACCACCGTTCCCGTACCGGTCATCGCGCGGCGGTCGACCATCACGTTGCCGGTGATGATCAGGCCCACGCCACCCTCGGCCCAGCTTTGGAAAATGATATACCCTAACGTTCAAGCCCACTTTAAGGTCAAGCGGAATGTCAGTCCGCGGTGACTTCGGCGTCCGCCAGGAAGTTGACGATGGCCGGGTTGACCACGGCGCCGTGCGTGATGGGCGCCATGTGGGCGCCGCGCGTTTGCAGCACCGTGGCGGAAGGCAGGGCGGCTGCCAGCGCCTCGGCCAGCAGGCTGGTGGAGGCGGGGCTGTGCGCACCATACATCACCAGCGATGGCATCGTCAGCGCCGACAGGTCGTCCATCGTGGCCGCTTCGCCCAGCAGCGCCTGGAAGTCCAGGCGCACCTTGGCGATCATACCGGTCATCTTGTCCTGCGCCGCCGGGGGCGCGGCGTCGAAGGCGCCGGCGCGGTTCCAATAGTCGATGAAGATGCGGGTGGCGTCGCGGTCCTGCTGCGGGCCGCAGGCGTTGATGCGCTCCACCACGCCGGCGATTTCGGCGCGCGCCGGGTGCTGCGCCGGCAGCAGGTGGAAGGCCACCGGCTCGAACAGCGTAAGCGACAGCACGCGCCCAGGCATGCGGCGCGCCATGTGCAGCGCCGAGGCGCCGCCGAAGGAATGGCCGATCAGGTGGAAGGCTTCGCCCGGCTCCAGGCGCGAGGCGATGGCGGCGTTGACGGCGTCGACTTCGTGCGCCAGCGTGTGGACGTAGCCGGCGTCGACGTCGGCCGGGAAGGGCGAGGCGCCGTAGCCCAGCAGGTCGACGGCGATGCAGCGGAAGCCGTCTTCAAGTTGCGACATCAGGTCGGCCCACTGGGCCTTGGAACTCATGGAGCTATGCAGCAGTACGACAGCAGGTTTCATTTTTGGCATGCTTGAAAAACGGAGCGCGTATTATACCGGCACTTGTATAAATGGCCATGTGGCGCCATCTGTGGCCTATACCACGCATGTGGCGATTTTTCATTACCGTGCCAGCATGGAACGAAGGTAGAGTAGAGGCATGAAACATACTAAAAAAGTGGCTGGATTGGCTGGGCTCGCCAGCGTGTTGTGGATGGGGCTGACCGCAGCGGTCGCCGCCAACCAGAAGCGGCTACTGTTCAATCCGCTTGGCAGCAAGCGCGAGGTGCTCAAGCCCTACAGCAGCGGCCATCGCACGCGGCCGATCGTGGTGCGCTCCAACGACGGCACGCGGCTGTCCGGCTGGCTGATGACGCCGCCGGTGGCGGGGCCGCACCCGGGCGTGATTTATTTCGGCGGCCGCTCGGAGGAGGTGTCCTGGGTGGCGCGCGACGCCGGCAAGCTGTTCCCCGGCATGGCGGTGCTGGCGGTGAATTATCGCGGCTACGGCGATTCGCACGGCGATCCGGCCGAGGAGCATTTCGTCGACGACGGCCGCATGTTGTTCGACTGGCTCAGCGAGCGTCATCATGTCGATTCCAAGCGCATCGCGGTGGTCGGCCGCAGCCTCGGTTCCGGCGTAGCGGTGCAGGTGGCGATGGAGCGCGACGCCAATTCCATCGTGCTGATCACGCCTTACGATTCCATCCTGGCGCTGGCCCAGCGCAAGTTCAAGGCGATCCCGGTGGAGTATGTGCTGCGGCATAAATTCGAGTCGGTCAAGTACGCGCACCACCTGAAGGCGCCGACCTATGTGCTGCGCGCCGCCTTCGACGACGTGGTGCCGCATTCGCACACCGACCTGCTGGTCGAGAAGCTGGGCCAGTTGCATGCGGACGAAATCGTGCCAGATTCCGACCACATGAACATCCCCTACCTGGAGTCGACGCAGCAGCGCATCGCCAGCTTCCTGGCCAGCCGCTTCAACCAGCCGCAATCCTGACCGGCTTCTCGGTCAGCTGCTTGTGCAGCCGGCGCAAGCCCATCCACACGCCGATGAACACCAGCGGCGCGGCCAGGCCGGTGAGGATGTCGGGATTGACCGGGATGTTGCTGGCCTTCAGCGCCTTGCCCGCGTAGCCGATCAGGCCCAGCGTGTAGTACGAGATCGCCACCGCCGACAAACCTTCCACCGCCTGTTGCAGGCGCAGCTGCTGGGCCGCGCGCGCGTCCAGCGATTGCAGGATCTTGCGGTTCTGCCGCTCCTGCTCGATGCCGACCCGCGTGCGCAGCAGATCGTTGCTGCGGGCGATACGCTTGGCCAGCGTCTCCTGCCGCTGCGACACCGAGGTGCAGGTGTGCATGGCCGGCGCCAGGCGGCGGCCCATGAACTCGGCCAGGGTCGGCATGCCGGCGATGCGCACCTCGCGCAGCTCCTGGATGCGCGCCTGCACCAGGCTGAAGTAGGCCTGCGCGGCCGCGAAGCGGTAGCTGTTGTTGACCGACAGTTTTTCCAGCCGCGCGGCCAGGCTGGTGATACGGTGCAGCAGCGCCTGTTCCTCGCGCGCCTCGTTGGCCACGCCCTCGGGCAGGTCGCCCTGCACCAGCGTGGCGGTCAGGTCGGCCAGTTCGTTCTCGATGCCGTTCAGCAGCGGCTGGCTGGCTTCCGCCTGCGGCAGGCCCAGCAGGGCCATCATGCGGTAGGTTTCGATTTCCAGCAGGCGGCCAACCAGGCGGCCGGCCTGGAACTCGCGCAGGCTCAGGTCGCGTACCACGAAGCGGCTGAAGCCGTCCGGCTGGATCAGGAAATCGGTCCACACCTCGGCGCCGCTGCCGACGCTGCTGCCGACCAGCGACTTGCCCTGGAACAGATCACGGATGGCGTCGGTCGCGCCGGCGTCGTCCGGCTGGCCCTGGCACAGCAGCACATGGGCCGCCACGATGATCTTGCCGTGCAATCCAGCCAGCCACTCCTGCGGCACATGCCGCAGCGGCATGCGTTCAAACGCTGGGGTCAAGTCTGACATTCGGACACGAGCACTGCCGTTGTCGTCGCTACTGCTGACCTCGTGTCCGAATGCCAGACTTGACCCCAATGGGTGTGTACCAGGGTCGTTGCGCTCGACGAAGGTGTAGGTGGCGAATTCGGTGTGGCATTCCCATTTCAGGCGGAAACGGTCGAAGTCGTGGAAGAAGTAGCGCGCTTGCGGGGCGGGCGCGGCGACGCCGTAGTGCAGGCACAGTTGCTCGAGGATCTGGTGCTGCGTGCTGCGGTGGTATTTCTGCGACGGCTGGTCCTGCTGCACGTAGAGCGCGAAATGGGTCAGGCTTTCCGGCGCTTGCAACTGCAGGAAGGGCCTTGAGTGGATTTCCGCCGACAGCGGCACCCGCATCGGATGGTTTAACTTGGCGAAATCGGCATTGGCGCGGTAAGCGAGAGACATGACCTTCCCCGGATTGAACTGCGATCGGACTTGCAATATACGCACGTTGTTGCAGTGCAGTATAACCAGCCGGCCGCAACGGCACAACCGCGATGTTACCGGGAAAATATGTGCCGGCGATCATTTTTTGATCGCCACCGATGCCGTTCAGCGCGGCAGGCCGATGATCAGCTGCTGGCTGGCGTCCCAGCTGCGGGCCGCCGTGTCGAGCCGGAACACGGTGAACGGCACCTGGCCGACGATGTCGCCGGCGCCGTCCCAGTCGATGTCGGCATAGGCGCCGGCGTAGTCGACGTCCTTGCCGGCCTTGACCAGCGCCAGCGCGGCGCCGATGGTTTCCGGCCGCACCTTCTCGCCCGGCGCGTTCATCACGAAGCGCAGGCTGTCGCGCACCATCAGGCCGGTGGGGCTCTTGCTGTTGTTGACCAGGCCGGCGCGCTCGATGGCCAGCGCCATCACCATCGCGATGTCGTAGGTGGGCGCGGTGAAGTCCTGCGGCTCGCTGCCGTACTGGGCGATGTAGCCGGTGCGGAAGCTCTGGTAGGAGCTGTTGCCGTAGGCGCCGATGGTGGCGGCCGAGCCGCTCACGCCGCCAATCAGCTTGCCCGGATCGGCCAGGTTGTCGAGGAAGGTCTGGTTGCCGGCGGCGGTGCCGGGCAGCAGCCACATGGCGCCGCTCTGGAACGGCAGCGATTCGTTGAGCACGTTGGCCGAGATGTCCGCTGCCAGGATGCCGTTCAGGATCACGTCCGGCCTGGCGTCGTAGACTTGCTTCAGGTAGCTGGCGAAGCCGTTCTTCAGGCCGAAGGGGATGGTGACCGTGGCCACCACCTGGCCGCCCAGCTTCTGGAAGGCCGGGGTGAACAGGTTGGCCAGGCCGGCGCCGAAGGCGTCGCCGGCGTTGATCAGCACCACGGCGCGGCGCTTGCCCGCTTCCCACGCGACCTTGGCCAGCACCGGCGTGGCGTCGACGTCGGAGACGCCGATGCGGTACACCAGGTCGTTGTCGGCCACCGTGGTCAGCGTCGGCGAGGAGCTTGATTCGGTCAGTATGGGCACGCCCTTGGCCAGCGCCTGCGGCAGCAGGTTGAGCACGCGCGTGGAGGTGGAGACGTTGAGTGCGATGACGCCGGCGTCCAGCAGTTGCTGGCCCATGTCCTGCGCCTCGGCGTTGTCGCGCGCGACCAGCGCGATGGCGTTCAGGCGCTTGCCCAGCACGCCGCCGGCGTCGTTGATCTGCCTGGCCGCCAGCAGGAAGGCGTCGCGCGTCGAGGTGCGCCAGCCCACCGAGGCGATGTTGATGGCGTTCGGGTCGATCATGGCCTTGATCGGATTGGCCGGCAGCGGCGTGGTGGCGTCGCCGTTGCCGCCGCCACCGCCGCACGACGCCAGCAGGGACAACGCGGCGGCGGCCAGCAGGCGGCTAGTAGCGGTATTCATATTGCACTCCGTAGCGGCGGCCCAGCGATGGGTAGTCGATGCCGCCGACGCCGGGATCGACATACTGGCTGTTCCACAGGTCGCGTACCTGCGCGCGCAGGCTGGCGCGGGCGCTCAGGCTCCAGCGCGCGCTCAGCGTGGTGTCGACGTAGCTGGCCAGGTGGTAGGCCTGGTTGGCCAGCAGCACGTTGGCGGTGGCGGCAGGGCGCGGGCCGACGTAGCGGTTGTCCAGGCTGAGCAGCAGCTTCTGTCCCATCAGGCTGGCGCTGGCGCCGGCGTTGGCGCTGTCGGTGGGGAACAGCTCGCCGTCGCTGCGCTGGGCCAGCGGCGCCAGCGTGTAGCGGTTGAGGCTGCGGCTGCCGTTGGCGCGGCTCAGGTTGGCGTAGGCGTTGAACCAGTCCCGCTGGTAGCGCAACTCCAGCTCGACGCCGTTGACCTTGCTGTCGCTGGTGTTGCGCGCCACCAGGTTGAAGAAGGCCTGCTCCAGCGTGACCAGCTCGCTGACCTTGGTGTGGTAGACGGTCAGCGCGCCGTTCCAGTGCGGGTGCGGCGGCGTGCTCAGTTGCAGTTCCACGGTGCGCGATTTCTGCGGCGCCAGCTCGGGGTTGCCCTTGATGTCGCCCGGCTGCACGGCGGTGCGGTACAGCAGTTCGGCCGACGGCGCCTGGAAGGCCGTGCCGCTCAACACCTTCAGGCCGCAGTCGCCGGGCAGCGTGCCGACCACGCCGGCGCGCAGCGATTCCTGCGTGCCGTAGACCGAGTGCCGGTCCTGGCGGCCGCCGACAATGGCCTGCCATTTTCCGTACAAGGGGAACTGCCATTGCGCGTACAGGCCGGTGTTGCGCAGCGTTTTCTCGCCCGGCTGGCTGAGCTGGAAGTCGCTGCCATCGACCAGGCTGTGGCGGCGGAACGATTCCAGCGTTTCGCGGTCGCGCAGCGCGTCGGCGCCCACTAACAGACTGGCTTGCTCGCTGGGTTGCCACAGCCATTCGACGCTGCCGTCGACCGCCTTGTAGCCGAAGTCGCGCAGCAGGTAATAGTCGGCGGCGCCGGTGCGCAGGCGGTCGCCGCTGCCCGGCTCGCCCTGGCCGTAGTTGAGGCTGGCGCGCAGCGTGTGCTGCTCGTTGAAGCGGTGGTTGGCGCCCAGGTGGACGAAGCCCTGTTCCAGCACCACGTGGCTCGGCGGGCGCAGCAGCGGATTGAGGCTGGCGAAGACGTTGTCGCTGTCCTGCCGCTGCCAGAAGACGCTGGCCTGCAGCTCGTCGCTGGCGCCGCGCCAGCCGCCGCGCAGGTACAGGCTGCGTGGATCGGCGTCGTCGACGGGGGCCGGGCTGAGGGCGGCGTAGCGCTTGTAGTCGGGCGAGATGCGCGGCAGCGCCAGGCCGGCGCGGTCGGCCTTGGCCGCCTGCACGCCCC
>NZ_WWCX01000081.1:0-28999 GCF_009857655.1 Duganella vulcania | reverse complement strand
AGTCTGGCATTCGGACACGGCCTCTGCCGTAGCGCGCGCTACGGCAGAGGCCGTGTCCGAATGCCAGACTTGACCCCAAATGCTTAGAGGCACCTTAAGACGTAGGCGCAGCACAAAATAAATAGAATCGTGGAGTTACATTCAATAGACGAGAAACCACTTTAATGTTATCTTCTATCCTCAGGAAATATTGCCGCATAGCTAGACTAGTTTTGCGCCGCGTCAACTTCTGACGCCCGATACACTCCTCTCTCCCTAGAAGTTACCTAACATGCTCAAGAAAATTGTCGCTGTATTGCTGAGTTCGTTTACTGCGGCTGCGCTCGCAGTGCCGCTCGGCTCGCAGTCGGTGCTGGTCGTCGAAGACGGTACCGGCAAAGTGCTGCTCGAAAAAAATTCCAACGTTCAAGTACCGATCGCCTCGCTGACCAAGCTGATGACCGCGATGGTGGTGCTCGATTCCAAGCCGGACATGGATGCCCCCATCAGCATCGATAAAACCGACGTGGACATGATCAAGCACAGCACCTCGCGCGTGCCGGTCGGCGCCGAGCTGGCGCGTCGTGACGTGCTGCAATTGGCGCTGATGTCATCAGACAACCGGGCCGCCGCATCGCTGGCACGCACCTATCCGGGCGGTCCCGAAGCGTTCAAGAAAGCGGTCAGCGCCAAGATCCGGGCGCTGGGTTTGACCCAGACCGTGATCGAGGAACCGACCGGCCTGTCGCCGAACAACCGCTCTACCGCGACCGATCTGGTTAAAATGGCAACCGCCGCCTCGGCCTACCCGGACATCCGCCGCATCACGACCGACACCAAGGACGTGATCAATATCAAGGGTCGTCAAGTGGAATATCACAACACCAACCGCCTGGTCGGCGCCAAGGGTTGGGACGTCGGTTTGTCGAAGACCGGCTACACCGAAGAGGCCGGCCGCTGCCTGATCATGCGCTTCAAGTCGGCCGGCAAAAACGCCACCCTGGTGCTGCTTAATGCCAAGGCCAACTCGGCCCGATTGATGGATGCCTTCAATATTCGCCGCTTCATCGCAGGCCCGGATGGGGAACCAAAAGTCATGAAGGCTTCGGCTCATCGTCACAAAAAGGCAGTCAAATCGGCCAGTCGCCGCCGCCGCGCCGCCTGATCTTTCAGCCTGCCAAAACCAGAGCCGGACCATGTGTCCGGCTTTTTTTCGCCCCTCACAAGCCAGTTTCTGGTGTTTATAAGCCAATTTTTAGCATGGTTTGGCTATGACGATACCCGCAGCAGGCATCTTGCAAAGGGATCAGTTGCCGAGGAGCGTGCGCAGGCCGCTGGCGCGCTGGGTACGCTGGGCGATGGCGTCGAGCAGCACTTGGCTGTTCGGCGTGAGTAACGTAAAGTAGTCGCGGGCGCGCGTGATGCCGGTATAAATCAGCTCGCGTGCCAGCATGCCACCGCTGTCTTTGGGCAATACCAACACGGTGTGCTGGAACTCGGAACCTTGTGATTTATGCACCGTCATGGCAAACGCCGTTTCGACATTTCTTAGCCGCGTAGCAAGAACACTGCGCACATTTTCGCCTTCCGAGAAGTACACGCGCAGCGCGCCGGGACGCGCCGGATCGGGCAAAGTCAGGCCGATATCGCCGTTGAAAACGCCGGTGCCGTAGTCGTTGCGGGTGACCATGACCGGCCTCCCGACATACCATTCGCCGCTTCTGCGCAGCAATCCAGCCGATTGCAATCTTTGTTCGATGACATCATTCAATCCAGCAACGCCCCATTCGCCGTCGCGCACCGCGCACAAAATCCGGAAGGTTTCAAAGCTCGTCAGCACGGATTTCACCCATGCAAGATGTACGACCTCCTCACCTTCCGGCGCCCCGGACCTGATCATTTTGAGGTAAACCTGGTAGCCGCCGGGCGCCCCGGCGCGGCCCGCCAAAGCCAGCTGAAGCAGATCGGAAGACTGCGCCGGATCGACCCAGGCGACCTTGCCATCAGTTCCATCACGCAATACTTGTAGCGCCGAAGCAGCATTTCCAGCGTTCACAGCCAGCGCCAGCGCGCCGATCGGGCCGCCGAAACGCCGACTTTCACGCAACATTACTGTCTGCTGAGCAATGGGTCCGCCGTCGCCGGCGTAGTTTTCAGGAATCTGCTGGCCGGTGCTTGCTTGCACATAAGACAAGGTTTCGGACTCGTAGCCGCCGGCTTCCGCGTTGTGGCACAGGTCGCCCAGGACCGCGCCCGCCTCCACCGACGCCAGCTGATCTTTATCTCCTAACAAGATTAAGGTGGCCTCCGGCGGCAAGGCCGCCAGCAAGGCGGACATCATCTCCAGGTGGATCATTGACGCCTCGTCAACAATCAACACATCGACTTCCAGCAGATTGCCGGCGTTGTGCTGGAACGCGCGCGTGCCCGGCCGGGCGCCAAGCAGGCTGTGCAGCGTCCGGGCCGCGCCCATGCGGGCGGCCAGTTCGCGCAACGGCAACGCGGCGCCGACTTTCTCGGCCAGGTCGTCCAGCGCCGAATCGATCGATTGCTTGAGCCGGGCCGCCGCCTTGCCGGTCGGCGCGGCCAACGCCACGCGCAAACCGGACTGGCGCGCGCCGGCTGTCGCGAACAGCAAGGCCAGCAATCGCGCCACAGTGTAGGTTTTTCCGGTGCCGGGGCCGCCAGTAATAATGCCCAGCTTGCCGCGCATGGCCACCGCGCAGGCGATTTTTTGCCAATCCGTGGCGCCGCCGCGCGGCGCGTGCGGGAACAGGATATCCAGCCAATGACGGACGTCGTCGGTGCTGACCTCGGCATCCACAGGGACCACCCCACTCAAGGCCCGGCCGCGCACGGCCTCCGCGACCAGTGTCTCATCGCGCCAATAACGGCGCAGGTACAGGCGTTCGCCGTCCAGCACCAGCGGCTGCTGGAAATCCAGGTCGCCGACCGGCCAGACCTGGTCGCACCCTGCCAGCAACCCCCGCCAGGCAGCGGCATTCTTGGGCCAGGCGCCGGCGGCATCGCGCAGCGCGCGCCACTCGTCGCTGGTCCAGCCGAGCTGGCCGGAAGGATCACCGGCCAACTCGTCCAGCATCAGGCAGCTGTGGCCGCGCCCCTCAAGTTCGGACAACAGCACGCAAGCCGCCATCAATTGCGGCGAACTGGCGCCAATCGAGGCGATAAAGCGTGCAAACGCCCCGCTCAGGCGCCGCAACTGGCCATTTTCGGTCAGCGCGTCGACTTGCTCAAACAAGGCTGTGGACGTTTCAATACTCATGCGTTGCCTCTGCTTGCGCTGCGCCGGACTCGTCCAGCAACCGGTCCAGCCCGGCCAACAAGGCCGGATCCGGTTCTATCAGGTAACAACCGCGCGTTTGCGGATTCGCAATGCCGCGCAGGAAAAGAAAAATCGCGCCGCCCAGGTGTTCGGCCGGATCGTATTCGTCGCCCAGTCTGCTCTGCAGCAGCCGGTGCAGCGCCAGCATGTAGATCGCGCCCTGGATGTCGTAGCGGTGCTCGGCCATCGCGGCCACCAGCGCCGTCTGGTGATAGGCGCCGTCGCTCCCGCCCAGCGCGTTCGATTTGTAGTCCAGCACCCAGAAGCGGCCTTCGTGCTCGAACACCAGGTCGGCGAAACCTTTCAGCATGCCGTGCAGCTGACGCTCCGGCAGCGCAGGCCGCGCCACGCCGCCCAGCAGATGGGTGGCGCACAGGCCATCCAGCGCGCCGGTGCTCAGGCGCTCGCTGGGGAACCAGAACTCCATCTCCGGCAGCGGCGACCCGATGGCGCTCAGCGGCGCCTCCAGATGCGGCAAGGTGGTGCGGGCGATTTCGCGCAGCCACGCCAGCGTGTCCTCCAGGCGGTTGCCCCAGCCGGCGCGCTCCACCCGCCGCGTCAGGCGCGATTCGAAGTGCTCGTGATCGACAATGGCAAAGCCCTCCTGCCCCATCCACTCCAGCTGCTCGTGCAGGAAGTTACCTGGCACCGAACCGCGCGGGAAGCGGTGCCACGGCGCGTCTTCCACGCGGCCGGGCAGCGCGATCGATGGCTGGTCCGCGCCCTCCAGCAGGTTCTCCTGCAGACCGTCGCGCGGCACGGGCAAGGCCGGCGCGGCCCCGCCGATCGTGCCGGTCGGCCCGGTGCGGCGCGCCAGCGAACTGAAACTGCCAACCGACCAGTCACGTTCGAAACGGCCGGCGTAAAGCTGCGGCTCCAGCAACGGCGGGCGTTCTTCCACGCGGCTCAGTCGCGTGAACTGCTGCATCGCCATCTCCAGCGTCTCGATGCTGATGCCATCGCAACCCTTGCAAGCGTGGCCCCAACGCTCCATCATCAGTTCCGACGGCAGCGCTTCGCCGCCGGTCAACAGATAGCCCAGCGCCGATTCGTGCAGCGTGTTGTCGCCGGCCTTGCGGGCGGCCAGCGCCGTCACGCCCAGCCACAGGAAGTGGCGCGCACGCGTGAGCGCCACGTACAGCAGGCGCAAGTCCTCCTGCAGGCGCGCGCGTTCGACCAGTTCCATCGCGGTGTCGGTCAGCGCCATGTCGATCTGGCGCACGCCATCGTCGTCGCTGAATTCGAAGAAGCTGCGGTTGCGCCGCTCCACCTTGCGCGCCGTGACGGCGAACGGCAGGTACACCAGCGGGTACTCCAGGCCTTTCGATTTGTGGACCGTGACGACCTTGACCAGCTCCGCATCGCTTTCCAGCCGCAGCACGCGCTCGTCACCGGCGCCCTCACCGCCTTCGATCTGCTCGGCGAGCCAGCGTATCAGCGCCTGCTCGCCATCCAGCTGGCGGCTGGCCGATTGCAGCAGCTCGGCCAGGTGCAGCAGGTTGGTCAGGCGCCGTTCGCCGCCCGGCTGCTGCAGCAAGGCCGCCGGCAGTTTCAATTCGTGGATGAAGCGGCGCAGCATCGCCAACACGCCCTGCCGCTGCCACACAATGTGCAGCGCCTTGAGCTGCTCGACGCGCGCCTCCCACGCCAGTTCATCGGACGACAGCTGCGCCAATTCCGCCAGCGGCAAGCCGGCGGTGCGGGTGGCGAAGGCGGCCCGCGCGAGCGCGCCGTCCAGCGGGCTGGCGACCGCCGACAACCAGCGCAGCACATCGGCCGCTTCCTCGCTGTCGGTGACGGAATCCTTGTCCGACAAATAGACGCTGGCGACCTGGCGCCGTTGCAGCGCGCGGCGTATGGCGGCGGCCTCCTTGCGGTCACGTACCAGCACGGCGATGTCGGCCGGCTGCAGGCGCACAAAGCCCTTCGGACCGTCGAAGCCCGCGCGTTCGTCGTTGAGCTGCGCGACGATATGCTCGGCGCAGTGCCAGGCGAAGAATTCGCGGTAGCTGTCCGCCTTCAGGTCCTGCGCGGCGCTGCAGGCGATGACCAGCGCCGGCACGTCGCCGTCGGAGTTGACCATGCGCTCATTGCGCCCCTTGGCGCCGACCGCTTCGAACGGCAGCGGATTCTCGCGCGTGCCGGGATCGCGGAAACGGAAGGCGCCGCGTCCGAAGCCGCCTTCCGCCGGCTGGCCCTCGGCGTACATAAACAGGTGGTTGACCGCGTCCACCACCGGCTTGGTCGAGCGATAGTTGGTGCCCAGCTGGTAGTGGCGGCCGGCGGTGGCCTTGCGTGCGGACAGGTAGCTGTGGATGTCGGCGCCACGGAAGCCGTAGATCGACTGTTTGGGATCGCCGATCAGGAACAGGCCCGTTTCGGGATCGTTGTCCGCCACGCGGTACAGCAGGTTGAAGATCTGGTACTGGTTGGGCGCCGTGTCCTGGAATTCGTCGACCATCGCCACCGGGTACTGGTCGGTGATGCGCTTGCGCAGCGCGGCGGCGTTCTCGCCTTGCAGCGCGGCGTTCAGGCGGTCCAGCATGTCGGCGAAGCCGAACTGGCGGCTGCGCTTCTTCAATTCGTCCATGCGCTTGGCGACCGCGCCGGCGGCGTGGCGGTACAGCGCATGCGACAGCGGCTCGATCTCGTCCAGCGCCTTCTTCAGCGGTTCGGTGGCCTCGAAGTCCTCGGGGATCGTGGCCGTGTAGCCTTTCGAGTAGGCGTCCTCCAGGCCATGCGGCGTCAGGCGCTTCCAGGCGGTGTCCGAGATGCCGGGCATGACCATGGCGGCATCGTCGGCCCATGCGCGAAGGCCGTTGAACCAGCTGACCAGCGACTCGGCGCGCATCTTGTTCCCGTTGAAGCACTTCGGCGAGAGCACACGTTCCGTGGCGATCCATTGTTCCATGCGGTTGGCGCGCTCCACCCAGCCGGCCTTCAGGTTTGCCAACTGTGCCTGCTGTTCGCGCTGGACGGCGGCGATCAGCTCACCCAGCGATTCGATTTGCGCGCCGTCGCCGATGATGTCGGCGCGTTTGACCAGCTCCCGTATGGAGCGCTTCAACGCGCCCACGTCGCCCCAGCATGACAGCAACGCATCCAGCGAGACCGCGTTCAGCGGATAAACCTGCTGGCGCCAGTAGTCATGCGCGGCGTCCTCGAACAGGGCCTGCTCGTCGCTGACCAGCTCCTCGTCGAACAGGCTGCCGCTGTCGAAGGCGTGCTCGCGCAGCATGCGCTGGCACCAGGCGTCGATGGTGAAGATCGCCGCTTCGTCCATCGTCTCCGCCGCCAGCATCAGGCGGTGCGCGGCCTGCTGCTGTTCGCTGTGGCTCGGATAAGATTCAAGGATGGCGTCCAGATAATCGTCGCGCTCCACGCCGCTGCCCACGCCCAGGCCCATGGCCGAATAGCCGCGGAAGTAGGCCGCCGCCTCCACCAGCCGCTCGCGCACGCGGTTCGACAGCTCGCGCGTGGCGGCGCGGGTGAAGGTCATGACCAGGATATCGGCCGGCAGCAAGGGGCGGCGATAAGCATCGCCGCCGCCGTGGCCCAGCACCAGCCGCACGTACAGCGCGGCGATGGTCCACGTCTTGCCCGTGCCGGCGCTGGCCTCGATCAGGCGCGAGCCGTGCAGCGGGAAGCTCAGCGGGTCAAGTGAGTTGGCGGTGTTGCTGCTCATGCTGAATCCTCGCCGTCGATGGCGTCTATCGTGATGTGTTGTTCCAGCCAGTCCGCCAGCGGGCCGTAAAGCGCCTGCGAGACGTCGGCAAAATCCGGTTCGGCGCTGAGGGCCGCGAAGTCCGGCCACAGGCGCGCAAGGCACAGGTCCTCGTTCTCGCCGGAGATTTCGAAGCCGCCGTCGTACACGGCGCGCGCGTCGCCGCCCTGCGCCAGTGCCAGTGCGGTCTTGCAGGCGGTCGGCAACGGGCGGTTCATGCCGTCGCGCCACAGGCAGACCAGCTCCCGCAAGGCTTCCAGCGCATCGGCCTGCGCCAGCGGTTTCATGGTGACGATGGCGTCGCGCGCCACCAGGAAGCCGGCGACGGGCATGCCGGCCGCCGACACCGCCAGCTGCCGCAGCCACATGGCGATCAACTTGTCGCCGCGCGGCTTGCCCTGCTTGTCCGTGACCTTGGACGACATCTGCGCCAGCCACACGGTCTCGTTGCCGTCGCTGCGCAGCTGGTCGATCCAGTCGTCCATCTGCACGCCGGCAAGGTGAAGGCTCAACGGCACCTTGGATGCAGTAAGAGGATAGCGCTCGCGCAGCGTCAGCCACGCGCAGCGCACCGGCACCAGCGCCTGCACCAGCTGATGCTGGTACTGCTGGCCGATCAGGCCTATGGGCAGCACGCCTTCCCGCGCAAGGCGTTCCGCGCGCTCGGTCATCTTGTCGTAGACCTGGTGCAGTTCCTCGGCTTCGGCGCCGTCGTCCAGCATCGTGTCTTCGAGTAGATAGCGTTCCAGGGCGTTGAGCGAGAACGGCTCCTCGTCCTCGCCCACCAGCGCCGCGTCGCCGAACATCACGCCCAGGCGCTGGCGGAAGAAGAAGCGCACCGGCTGGCGCATGAAATTGTTCAGGCTTACGAGCTTGAGGCGGAATTTGTCGTCGATGTCGAACGGCGGCAGTTCGGCGGCGACGCCATCGCCGGCCTCCTCGCCGTGCGCCTCGCGCCATTCGCGCGCATAGGTCAGCAGGCCACCGTCCTCGAAGTAGCGGCGGCTGAACGGCTGCAGCGCGTGTTCCGTGGTGCGCGCGTGGGGGTCCAGCGCCCACCCGTTGACCAGGTAATCGCGCAGCTGCGACACCAGCACCGACGGCGGCTGTTCGCTGTTGTCGCGCACATTGCGTCCGACCCAGCTGATATACAGCTTGTCGCGCGCGGCCAGCAGCGCTTCCAGCATCAGGTAGCGGTCGTCGTCGCGGCGCGAACGGTCGCCCGGACGCGCCATGCCCGGCTGCGCCAGCAGGTCGAAGTCGGCCTTCGGCGCGCGGCGCGGGAAGTCGCCGTCGTTCATGCCCAGCAGGCAGACCACGCGGAACGGTACCGCGCGCATCGGCATCAGCGTGCAGAAGGTCACGCCGCCGGAGACGAATTGGTGATTCAGCGTCGGCTCGTCCAGAAGGCCCAGCCACGCCTCGCGCAGCACGGCCAGCGGCACGGCTTCGTCGTATTGCGCGCCCTCGCAGGTTTCCAGCCAGTTGTTGAGCGCATCGTCCAGCTGCGCCAGGGTCAGGCGGTCGCCCTCCTCGCCGGTTTTGAAGAAGGCTGCCAGCAGCGCGCGCGCCTGCACGCCCCATTCGGCCGGTGTATGCGCTTGCGCGAGCACTTCGCGCCAGTGCAGCAGCGCTTCGACCAGCTGCGCCAGCGATCCGGCCAGCGCCGCATCCAGTCCGCCCACTTCGCCATAAGCCTCGATGCCGGCGAAGGCCGCGTTTTCGCCGCTGGCGTAACCAAGCAGCATGCGCCGCACACCGAACAGCCAGGAATTCTGTTCGCCCGCCGCGCCCAGGCCAAGGCCGGCGCGGTGTTCGGTATCGAGGCCCCAGCGCACGCCGGCGCCCTCGATCCACACGCCCAGCGTCGGCAGGTCGTCGTCGCCCAGGCCGAAGCGCGCGGCCAGCGCCGGCACGTCCAGCAGGTCGCGCACCTCGCTCTGGCGGCAGCGCTGCTGCGGCAATCGCAGCAGCCACTCCAGCGCCACCAGCAGCGGATTGACGCTGCGGTCGTTGACGTCGCCGATCTCGAACGGGATGTAGCGCGGATCGCTGCGGCGGTGCTGCGCGAACACCGCGTGGATGGCGGCGGTGAAGGTGTCGATGTCCGGGACCATCACCACCACGTCGCGCGGACGCAGCCCGGTGCCGTCGGCGAACATGGCCAGCAGCTGGTCGTGCAGCACCTCGACTTCGCGCTGTACGCTGTGGGTGACATGGAATTCGATGGAGCGGTCGTCGTCCGGTGGCGGCGTTTGCGGGTGTTCCGACAAGGGTAGAAGGTCGCGGATCGCCGCCTGCACCTGCGACAGCAGCGTGCCGTCATCGCCCTCGCTGAACAGATCGATGCGCAGCGGCGCAACGTCGTCGTTTTCTGCCGCGGCGGCGGCCGAAGCTTCGTCGAATTCGTCCAGCATGCGGATAAAGTCGCGGCCCTGCCGCCCCCAGCTGGCCAGCAGCGGATGGCTGTGCGCGTGCAGCTCCTCCAACGGAATCGCGCCCAGGTCCTGGCCATTGCGCAGCTGCTGGCGGCGATGCGCGGAGCGCAGCAGGTCGCGCCCTTCGATGATGTCGCCCCAGTAGAACTGGCAGGGATTGGGCACCGCCAGCACCACCTGCGTGTAGCGCGCCAGTGATGCCAGCGCCTGCAGGCTTTGATACGGCAGCGCGGAGACACCGAAGATCACGATGCGGCGCGGCAGGCGGCCCAGCGGTTCCTCGCCCGCCGCGCTGGCGCGCACGAATTCGGTGTGGACGGTGGCGCGACCCAGCTCCCGCTCGTGCGGCTCGACGTCGTCGATCACGGCGCGCCACAACTGGCCCTGCCAGCGCTGGTCCTCCGGCAGCGGCTGCGCTTCGTTGCGCGCGTTGCGCAACTGGTCGCGGCCGTGCGCCCAGTCGTCCAGCCAGTCGGCGCGATAAACCTGGTATTGATCGAACAAGTCGGCCAGCCGTTCGGCCAGCTGCAACCGGCGTTCGGCCTCTCCATCGGCCAGGAAGTGACGCAATGGCGTGAACACGGGATCGGCCAGCAAGGTGGGCAACAAGCGCATCAGGCGCCAGGTCAGCGGCCCCTTGTCGAAGGCCGAGCGCACCGGCACGCGCTCGCGCCCCAGCATGCCGCGATAGGTCTCCCATAGGAAGCGCGCCGGCAGCGCCACGCGCGTGGCCGCGCAGACCCGCATTTCCTCGGCCAGCGCGATCTTCAGCCACTCGGCCACGCCGTTCGACTGCACCAGGAAGATGTCCGATTCGAGCGCGTCCAGCGGATGATTGCGCAGCCATTGGAACACCGCCGCGCGCAGCTGCTCCATTTGATTACCGTGCAAAATCAGCAGGCCGGGGGTGATGCTCGAACGCATAGGGCTCTTCGTGGGAATGAAGCCCGTATTATCGCTCTAGCCGGGATCGTAGGCCAGTAGTTCCTGCTCCATGCGCTCGTCCAGCACCGCCAGCATGGCGTGCAGCTGCTGCACCAGCTGGCGCGCGTTGGCGCAATCGGCGTCGTGCCGCACCTTTTCCAGCGCCAGGCACAGGTTCCCGAAGCGCATCGCACCGACCGCGCGGGCCGAGGATTTGATGCGGTGCCCCAGTTCGGACAGATGCGCCAGGTCTTCCTGCGCCAGCGCGGCGTCGACCTCCAGCATGCCCTCGCGGGCCGATTCCAGGAACAGCAAGGCATACTTGCGCATTTTGTCGGCCTTGCCGCCGAAGGTCAGGGCCAGCGCGGCCACGTCGAGCAGCTCCGCCTCTTCCGGCTCAGGCGCGGACGGTGTTACGTCGGCTCGCGCGGCGATCGGCGTCGCTCCAGGCTCCATCTCCAGCGCCGGCGGCTGCAAAGAGGCGGCTCCGCCATCGGCCACGGTGAAGTACGACGGCGGTGGCGGTGCCAGCGGCCGCGCGAAACTGGCCGCGCGCGCCCGCTGGCTCATCCACTTGGACAGCATGTTGAACAGCAGCTTGGGCGCGATCGGCTTGGTGACAAATTCGTCCATGCCCGCGCCCAGGCAGCGTTCCTGGTCGTCGCGGCCGGCATTGGCGGTCATCGCGATGATCAGCGTGGCCGACAACTTGGGATGGGCGCGGATCAGGCGCGTGGTTTCGTAGCCGTCCATGACCGGCATCTGCACGTCCATCAGCACGCAATCGAAGCGCTCCTTGAGCAGCAGGTCGATCGCCTCCTTGCCGTTGTTGGCCACGCAGACGGTGGCGCCGGCGTCCTCCAGCAGTTCCTGGCCCACCTGCTGGCTGAAGATATTGTCCTCGACCAGCAGGATGGAGGCGCCGCGTATGCTGTCCAGCACATCCGGCTGCACCGATTCGTCACTGGCCTGCAGCAGGCTGACGCCCTTGGCCAGCCGCGCCGTGAACCAGAAGGTGCTGCCGGCGCCAGGCCGGCTCTCGACACCCACGCCACCGCCCATCAACTCCGCCAGCTGCTTGCTGATGACCAGCCCCAAACCGGTGCCGCCGTAGCGGCGCGTGGTCGACGTGTCGGCCTGGTGGAACGACTGGAACAGCTGCTCCAGCTGCTCGGGCGACATGCCGATGCCGTGGTCCTCGACTTCGAAGCGCACCAGGATATGGCCGTCGCGCTCCTCCAATGGCCGCGCGCGCACATACACCTTGCCGTTCTCGGAGAACTTGATGGCGTTGCTGGTGAAGTTGAGCAGCACCTGCTCCAGCCGCAGCGGGTCGCCGCGCAGCTGCTGCGACAGTCCCGGCCAGATCTCGTACACCAGCTCCAGCCCCTTGGCGGCCGCGCTCTCGCCCAGCTGGCTGGACATGTTGGACAGCAGCGCATCGAGCGAAAAGTCCAGCACCTCCAGGTCCATCTTGCCCGCTTCGATCTTGGAGAAGTCCAGGATGTCGTTGATGATGCCCAGCAGGTGCTGGCCCGAATGGTAGATCTTCTGCAGGTAATCGCGCTGCTTGGGATGCGTGACCGACTTCAGCGC
Organism: Duganella vulcania; assembly: GCF_009857655.1. Lineage (NCBI taxonomy): Bacteria > Pseudomonadati > Pseudomonadota > Betaproteobacteria > Burkholderiales > Oxalobacteraceae > Duganella > Duganella vulcania. Next base: position 16,995 of record NZ_WWCX01000081.1, on the reverse strand, counting down.
CAGGTGGGCCATGCCGATGATGCTGTTCATCGGCGTGCGGATCTCGTGGCTCATGTTGGACAGGAAGTCGCTCTTGGCCTGGTTGGCGATGTCGGCTTCCTCCTTCAGCTTATGCAGCTCGGTGACGTCGGTCGACAGCCCGATGACGGCCGTGACGGCGCGGTCGATCTCCACCGGCACCTTGACGGTCCACAGGTGCTGCACCACGCCGTCGCGGCCCACGTAGCGGGTCTCGCCGGAGCGCTTGACGTTGTCGGCGAATACAGGCCGCTCCTGCGCCCACGCCGCGTCGGCCACGGAGGTCGGCATCAGCTCGCGATCGAGCTTGCCGACGATCTGTTCGACCGGTAGCCCCATCGAATCGGCCATCTTGGCGTTGACGTAGATGTAGCGGCGCTTCTGGTCCTTCATGTAGACGTGGGCGTCGACGTTGTTGAGCACCGTGTCGAGCAGCACGCCCTGCTTGAGCGCGCGCCGGCGCGAGGTGTACAGCACGAAGAAGTAGCTGTACAACAGCATGGTGCCGGCGAAGCCGGTCAGGCCGGCGATCCACGGAAAATACACGTCGAAGCCGGTCAGCAAATCGGTCTTCCTGACCTGGAACTGCGCCTTCCACAAGCTGCCGTTGAAATCGATCGGCAGCACCGATTCGTAGAACTGGCCCTTCGCCGCCGGGATCGGCGAGTCCTGCACCGTGCCGTTATCGTTGAACAGCAGATGGTCGCTATTCTCGATCACCAGGCGGCGCTGCTCGACGTCCTTGCTGCCGTCGGCGTACAACATCAGGCGTACCTGGCGCACGGTCATCTCGTCGATCGCGCCCTGCACCAGCTTCGGCACGCTGAAGCCGATGCCTACCGATCCCAGATAGGCGGCGCGCCGGCCCGCCACGTCGGCCACCGGCATGTTGCGGCGGTAGACCGGCAAGCGGATGCCCAGGCCGATGTGCGGGGTCGGATGCTGGACCACGATAGGCTGGCCCGATGCGATCACCTGGCCGCTGTCGCGCGACGCCGCCACCATTTTTTCGATCGCCGGATTGGCCGTCACATCGACGCCCATTTTCTCGCTCAACATCAGCGCCGGCTCCAGATAGGTCAGCACGGCGTAATGCGGGCGGCGGCCGGGCGGCTTGATATCGAACGTCGGATAACCCTGCGGCGACATGCTGCGGTCCGCGCGCACGCGGGCGATGAAGGCGTCACGCTGTTCGTCGCTGACCAGCGGCGCCCAGGTCACCGCCTCGATCGCCGGGAAGTGACGCGGAATCTCGAGGCTGGCCACGTACTGGTGAAACTGCAGGCGTGTCAAATCGTCGCTGGTCTGGAACAGCGCCACCAGCCCGCGCGTCAGATCGGAATACGATTTGATGCGGGCCGAAATACCGTACTGCGTGCTGCGCGCCAGGTTCTCGAAACGCTGGCGTGCATCATCGTCGACCGTCTTGGCCGCGGAGCCATACAGGGCCGCGCCAACGGCCAGCGCCAGCACGCCACCCGCCAGCCAGAACAACAGGCGAGGGCTGCGGACCGCTTCCGTCGCGTTACCCGATTTCAGCATGCGCGATCACTTTTGGTCGATATATTGGCGGAAAATTTTGCATCACAGCAGCATACTATTAATGCCGCTTGGGAACCAGTGAAACAATTGGAGAGAATTGACCAGCCAACCTTTCAAAATTAAAGGGAACCTTATGCGATAAGGCGCGCTCTAAAAGATGAGGCCGGCAATCTGCCGGTGTTGCGGGAGACTCACCATGCGCGCGCCATCCATCTCAGCGATTTTATTCGCAAGTATCCTTTGCATTCCGGCGGCCAGTCATGCGACGACTGGCGACCACCATGAATTCAACGCCTGGCTGGAGGCGCCTTTCCGCGCCGACGCGCTCGGAGGGCGCACGCTGACGCTGCATTTTTCCGCGCCTGACCCGCAAGCCGGCGGCACGCTGCGCTGGCGCCTCACCCTGCTGTCGCCGGACGGCCGCGCGCTGCGCAACTGGCGTGGCACGCGACAACCGGACGAATCCGCCGGCCCCGTGACGCTACGCTGGCGCACGCCGCCGACGCTGCGCGCGGGCGTCTACAGCCTGCGCTTGCGCGCCAGCGCCGGCGACGGCCACACGATCGAGCAAAGCTGGAACGTGGCGGTGGGCGCGGCGCCATTGGCATTGCCGCTGACGCCGCCGGCCGGCGACGCCCTGCCCTACGCCGTCTACCTGGGCAACCTGCACAGCCAGACCAGCCACAGCGACGGCGGCGGCGCGCTGGACCACTGCACCGGCGCGCAGCCGCCGCAAAGCACGGCGCTGGGGCCGCTGGACGCCTACGCTTACGCCCGGCAACACGGGCTGGACTTCCTGATGACATCCGAGCACAACCACATGTACGACGGTTCGGACGGCACCAACAGCGCGGCCGATCCGGCCGCCGCCAAGGCCTTGTACCAGAGCGGCCTGCAGGCGGCCGCCACGTGGAACCAGGCCCATCCTGCATTCCTCGCCATCTACGGCCAGGAATGGGGCGTCATCAACAAAGGCGGCCATCTGAACATCTTCAACAGCGGCGAACTGCTGGGCTGGGAACGCAACGCCGAGGGCGAGCTGATCGCCGACACCGAAACGCCCAAGAGCGACTACGCCTTCCTTTACCGGCTGATGCGCGAGCGCGGCTGGTTCGGCCAGTTCAACCATCCGCAAGACGACCAGTTCGCCATCGGCGGCAAGCCGCTGGCCTGGAACGCGGACGGCGACCAGGCCATGCTGCTGTGCGAAGTGATGAACAGCAGCGCCTTCTCGTCCCGCAGCGACGAAGGCGAAACCCATCTGAGCAATTTCGAGCCGGCCTGCAACAAGCTGCTGGAGGCCGGCTACCACGTCGCCTTCAGCAGCGACCAGGACAACCACTGCGCCAACTGGGGCAGCGCCTACAGCAATCGCACGGGCGTGCTGATGCCGCCCGGCGCGCCGCTTGACGCCGCCGGACTGCTGGACGCGCTGCGCGCCCGTCGCGTATTTGCCACGATGGACAAGAATGCCCAACTGGTGCTCACCGCCAACGGCCACCTGATGGGCGAACGCTTCGTCAACAGCGGCAAATTGACGCTGGTGGCCGATTACGCCAGCAAGACCGGCCACGCCCTTGCCGCCATCACCCTCTTCCAGGGCGTGCCAGGGCGCAACGGGACGGTCGCGGCGCTCACCAACATGCCCCGGAGCGTGATCCGGCCGTCCGTCGGCGAACACTTTTATTACGCCAGGGTGACCCAGGACGATGGCAAAATGCTGTGGAGCGCACCCGTCTGGGTCAGCCAGCGCGGCCGCAATCGTGCGCTGGGGAAAATTGGGTTGCGATAATATTTTTGCTGGTAAAAAATATTTCGCAAGACGATTGTCAGATTGATAAAATGAGGCTTTCACCATTCTTTGGCAGAGCCTGATTTTGCTTGACTCCCGGACACACAAGAGTATCTTTTACCTAACAGACACAGTGCGATTGCCCGACACCTCAACCGTTCAGCTAGCCGTGCCTATTCCCAAAGTCCTCCTCGTCAACGACGACCCGGCCAGCCTGTACGCGCTGGAAAGCTTGCTGTCGGAGGCGGCCGACCAGCATGTCTATGAGCTATTGACGGCGGGATCCGGCAAGGAGGCGCTGCGCCAGGTGCTGCTGCACGAATTCGCCGTGATCCTGCTCGATGTCAGCATGCCCGGCATGGACGGCTTCGAGACGGCCGAGGCGATCCACTCCCATCCCCGCTCGGCCAGCGTGCCGATCATCTTCATCACCGCGCACTACGCGGACGAAATCAACCGCCTCAAGGCCTACCAGAAAGGCGCGGCCGACTACCTCTTCACGCCGGTGATACCGCAGATCCTGCAGGCGAAGGTGGCGGTGTTCGTCGAGATGACAAAGAAGAATATCCTGCTGCGCAAGAAGAGCGAGCAACTGGCGCGCCTGAACCAGGACCTGCGCGTGCAGCGCCTGCAGGACCTGGAGCGCATCAACGCCGAACTGGAACAGGAAATCAAGGACCGCAAGCAGGCCGAGTCGCGCGCCCACGAGCTCTCCACCCGCGACGCGCTGACCAACCTGGTCAACCGCCGCGCCCTGATCCAGCAGCTGGAGCACGCCGTGGCCACCTCGGACCGCAGCGGCGCCGGCTTCGCGCTGCTGTTCCTCGACCTGGATAAATTCAAGCAGATCAACGACACCTATGGCCACGAAGCCGGCGACGAACTACTGCGCCAGGTCGCGGCCCGGCTGACGGCCGCGGTGCGCGTGGCGGACGTGGTGGCGCGCCTGGGCGGCGACGAATTCGTGGTGTTGATCGAAGGCCGGGCTGCGGCGGCCAACGCCGCGCGCGTGGCGCGCAAGATCGAACTGGCCTGCGCCCTTCCCTTCGAGATCGGCAGCAATCGCCTCAAGACCGCGGCCAGCATCGGCATCGCCATCTATCCGCAGGACGGCGCCAACGCGCAGGCGCTGATGAAAAACGCCGACACCGCCATGTACCACGCCAAGCAAAACAACGCCGGGCCGGTGCAGTTCTTCCACGAAGAGCTCAATGTGCGCGAGCGCGAACGCGAACAATGGGCGCTGGAGCTGCGCAAGGCGCTGGCTGCCGGCCAGTTGGAACTGCGCTATCAACCACAGGTCGATATCGCCACCGGCCGCACCGTCGGCGCCGAGGCCCAGCTATACTGGCGCCATGCTGGCAAGGGCTTGCTGGAGGCCGGACAGTTCCTGCCATTCGTGCAGGAACGCGGGCTGCTGGACCGCGTCGACACCTGGGTCATCACGCAGGCCTGCGCGCAGGCCGCGTTATGGCAGCCGGTGGCTGTCGCCGCCGATGGCGCGGTGCCGTGCATCTGGATCAACCTGGCCACGCCGCAGATCAACGCCGACCTGCCGCAAACGCTGCTGCCGGCGATCCGCAAGCATCGGCTGCCGCCGGGCAGCATCGGCGTGGAGCTCAACGAGAAGCAGCTGCAAGGCGCGGCCGAGCCGCTGACCCAGTTGCTGCTGCAATTGCAGGCCGGCGGCGTGCGCGCCGCGCTGGACGATTTCGGCAGTGCGCGCTCCTCGCTGGCCGCCTGCAAACGCTGGCAGCTCAATGTGCTGAAGATAGACCGCAGCTTCATCCACGCCATCGGCAACGACGAAGGCGGCACCGACATCGTCGCCGCCGTCATCCACCTGGCCCGCGCGCTCGCCATGCGGATCGTGGCGATGGGTGTGGACGAAGACGCGCAGCTCGACGTGCTGCGCGCGCTGGGCTGCGACAGCTGCCAGGGCGAACTGTTTTTCCCGCCACTGACCGCGGCGGCATTGATCGAACACGCGGAAGCCAGGCAGCACGCCACCGCCATCCAAACCCATTCCCTCCTAAACGACGAGGATTAAGCCGATGAACAACATGACCGACATGGGCGAGCAGGTAGACGCCAAGCGACTGCTGGCAACCCTGATGGCGCTGAAAAAAGGCGACTTCACGGCACGCATGCCCTCCGACTGGACCGGCATGGCGGGCAAGATCGCCGACACGCTCAACGAGATCATCGAGACCAAGGAAAAAATGGTGTCGGTGGTGACGGAGGTGAGCCGCGTGGTGGGACGCGAAGGCCGCCTGACGCAGCGCGCGCAGGTGCCCAACATGGCCGGCGGCTGGGCCTCCATCATCAGCGCGGTCAATGCGCTGATCGACGATCTGGTACGCCCGACCACCGAGATGGCGCGCGTGATCGGCGCCGTGGCGAAGGGAGACCTGTCGCAGACCATGGCGCTGGAGGTGGACGGCGTGCCGCTGAAGGGCCAGTACCTGCGGGCGGCCACCACGGCCAACACCATGGTGGAACAGCTGTCGTCGTTCTCGTCCGAGGTGACGCGGGTGGCGCGGGAGGTCGGCACCGAGGGTAAGCTGGGCGGCCAGGCGCAGGTGAAAGGCGTGGCCGGCACCTGGAAGGACTTGACCGACTCGGTGAACTCGATGGCGGGTAATCTGACGTCCCAGGTGCGTAACATCGCCGAGGTGACCACCGCCGTGGCGAATGGCGACTTGTCCAAGAAGATCACGGTGGACGTGCGCGGCGAGATCCTGCAGCTGAAGGACACCATCAACGTGATGGTGGACCAGCTGCGCTCCTTCGCGTCGGAGGTGACGCGGGTGGCGCGCGAGGTGGGTACCGAGGGTAAGCTGGGCGGCCAGGCATATGTGCCGGGCGTCGGCGGCACCTGGAAGGACTTGACCGACAACGTGAACTTCATGGCGTCCAACTTGACGGGCCAGGTGCGTAACATCGCGGCGGTGACCACCGCCGTGGCGAACGGCGACTTGTCCAAGAAGATCACGGTGGACGTGAAGGGCGAGATTCTCGAACTGAAAAACACCATCAACGTGATGGTGGACCAACTGTCCTCCTTCGCATCCGAGGTGACGCGGGTGGCGCGCGAGGTGGGTACCGAGGGCAAGCTGGGCGGCCAGGCGCAGGTGAAAGGCGTGGCGGGCACGTGGAAGGACTTGACCGACTCGGTGAACTCGATGGCGGGTAACTTGACGGGCCAGGTGCGTAACATCGCGGACGTGACGACCGCCGTGGCGAACGGCGACTTGTCCAAGAAGATCACGGTGGACGTGAAGGGCGAGATCCTGGAACTGAAAAACACCATCAACGTGATGGTGGACCAATTGAACTCCTTCGCATCCGAGGTGACGCGGGTGGCGCGCGAGGTGGGTACCGAGGGTAAGCTGGGCGGCCAGGCCAACGTGCCCGGCGTGGCCGGTACCTGGAAGGACTTGACCGACGGCGTGAACTCGATGGCGGGTAACTTGACGGGCCAGGTGCGTAACATCGCGGACGTGACCACCGCCGTGGCGAACGGCGACTTGTCCAAGAAGATCACGGTGGACGTGAAGGGCGAGATTCTCGAACTGAAAAACACCATCAACGTGATGGTGGACCAATTGTCCTCCTTCGCATCCGAGGTGACGCGGGTGGCGCGCGAGGTGGGCACCGAGGGCAAGCTGGGCGGCCAGGCCTATGTGCCGGGCGTCGGCGGCACCTGGAAGGACTTGACCGACAACGTGAACTTCATGGCGTCCAACTTGACGGGCCAGGTGCGTAACATCGCGGCGGTGACCACCGCCGTGGCGCGCGGCGACTTGTCGAAAAAGATCACGGTGGACGTGAAGGGCGAGATCCTGGAACTGAAGGACACCATCAACGTGATGGTGGACCAATTGTCCTCCTTCGCATCGGAGGTGACGCGGGTGGCGCGTGAGGTGGGTACCGAAGGTAAGCTGGGCGGCCAGGCCAACGTGTCCGGTGTGGCCGGTACGTGGAAAGACTTGACCGAGAACGTCAACCAGTTGGCGGCGAACCTGACCAACCAGGTGCGCGCGATCGCCGAGGTGGCGACCGCCGTGACGCGCGGCGACTTGTCCCGTTCCATCCAGGTGGAGGCGCGCGGCGAGGTGTCCTACCTGAAGGACAACATCAACGAGATGATCCGAAACCTGAAGGACACCACGCTGAAGAACGCGCAGCAGGACTGGCTGAAGACCAACCTTGCGCGCTTCACGCGACTGCTGCAGGGCCAGCGCGACTTGCAGGCCGTGACCAAGCTGATTCTGTCCGAATTGGCGCCGCTGGTGTCGGCCCACCACGGCGTGTTCTACATGATGGACTCGCAGGAATCGGACGCCCGCCTGCGCATGATCGCCAGCTACGGCTACCGTTCCAGCCGCAAGCTGCCCACCTCCTTCCTGCCGGGTGAAGGCCTGGTGGGCCAGTGCGCGGTGGAGAAGGTCCGCATCTGGCTGACCGACGTGCCGCGCGATTACATCGTCGTCTCGTCCGGCCTGGGCGCGGCGCCGCCGACCAACATCGTGGTGCTGCCTATCCTGTTCGAGCAGCAGGTGAAGGCGGTGATCGAGATCGCCTCGCTGGACCGTTTCACCGAAACCCACTTGTCCTTCCTCGACCAGCTGATGGAATCGATCGGCGTGGTGCTGAACACCATCGAGGCGAACAGCCGTACCGAATCGCTGCTGACGCAGTCGCAATCGCTGGCGCAGGAACTGCAGCAGACCAACCAGGAGCTGGCCGAAAAAGCCCGCCTGCTGTCCGAGCAGAACATCGAGGTGGAACGCAAGAACCGCGAGGTGGAACAGGCCAAGCTGGCGCTGGAGGAAAAGGCCACCCAGCTGGCGCTGTCCTCCAAGTACAAGTCCGAGTTCCTGGCGAATATGTCGCACGAACTGCGCACGCCTTTGAATTCGCTGCTGATCCTGGCGCAGCAGCTGGGCGACAACCCGGACGGCAACCTGTCCGGCAAACAGGTGGAATTCGCCAAGACCATCCACGGCTCCGGCTCCGACCTGCTTACGCTGATCAACGACATTCTGGACTTGTCGAAGATCGAATCCGGTACGGTGACGCTGGACGTCTCCGAGTACCGCTTCCAGAACCTGCGCAACTACGTCGACCGCACCTTCCGCCACATGGCCGAGGCCAAGCACCTGGGCTTCTCCGTGGAGCTGAAGGACAACCTGCCGACCGCGATGATGACCGACACCACGCGCCTGCAGCAGGTGTTGAAAAACCTGCTGTCGAACGCGTTCAAGTTCACCACGCACGGCCAGGTGTCGCTCAATATCAGCCTGGTGAACAGCGGCTTCTCCAGCGACCACCCCAACCTTCTGCACGCGGACGCGGTGCTGGCCTTCGCCGTCAGCGACACCGGCGTCGGCATCGCCGCCGACAAGCTGCAGCTGATCTTCGAAGCGTTCCAGCAGGCCGACGGCTCCACCGCCCGCAAATACGGCGGCACTGGCCTGGGCCTGTCGATCTCGCGCGAGCTGGCGCGCCTGCTGGGCGGCGAGATCCGCGTCGAATCGGCTGTCGGCAACGGCTCCACCTTCACGCTGTTCCTGCCGTATAACCGCGCGGGCTTCATCAACTACGACATGGGCCGCCAGCCGCAGGTGCGCCTGCCGACACCGGCCCCGCAAGTGGTGTACACGCCGCCGCACTACAGCGAACTGTCGATGCCGGAGCACGACAACGGCAACGCCATCACCGACATCGACGCCGACATGGAGGAATACAGCAGCAGCGACGACCGCGGCCTGGTGGCGCCGGGCGATCCGTCGGTGCTGATCATCGAGGACGACGAGCGCTTCTCCAAGATCGTGCTCGATTTCGCGCGCGAGAAGAACTTCAAGGGCATCGTGACGATGCAGGGCGATTCGGCACTGAGCCTGGCGCGCGACTACCTGCCGTCCGCCATCCTGCTCGACCTGGACCTGCCGGACATCGACGGCTTCACGGTGCTGGACCGCCTGAAACGCGACCCGAGCACGCGCCACATTCCTGTGCATGTGATGTCCAGCCTGCGCGAGCGCGAACGGGCGCTGCGCCTGGGCGCGATCTCCTACCTCAACAAGCCGGTCAGCAAGGCCGCCCTGCAGGAGGAGTTCACGCGCATCCAGAAATTCCTGCTGGGCGGTAAGCGCAGCCTGCTGGTGGTGGACGACGAACAAATGCAGCGCGACGCCATCGTCGCCCTGATCGGCGACGCCGACCTGCACATCGTCGCCGTCGATACCGGCCAGGCCGCGCTGGACGCGCTGCGCGAGGCGCACTTCGACTGCATGGTGCTGGACCTGACGCTGCCCGACATCAGCGGCTTCGACCTGCTCGACATCATCGGCAAGGACGAATCGCTGCGCGACCTGCCCATCGTGATCAACACCGCCAAGGAGTTGAACCGCAAGGAGGTGGCAAAGCTGAAACGCTACGCCAAGACCATCGTCATCAAGGACGCCCGTTCGCCGGAGCGCCTGCTGGATGAAACCGCGCTGTTCCTGCACCGTTCGCAGGCAAGCCTGCCGGAGGCGCAGCGCCGCATGCTGGAGGAGATCCACGCGGCCGACGGCGGCCTGGCCGGCCGCAAGGTGCTGATCGTCGATGATGACTTGCGCAACATCTTCGCGCTGTCGTCGCTGCTGGAGCGCCAGCAGATGCAGGTGTCGTTCGCCGAAAATGGCCGCGACGGTATCGAGGTGCTGGAAAAAGACCCGACCATCGAGATCGTCCTGATGGACATCATGATGCCGGAGATGGACGGCTACGACACCATGCGCGCCATCCGCCGCATCCCCAAATTCAAATCGCTGCCGATCATCACGCTGACGGCGAAGGCGATGAAGGGTGACCGCGACAAGTGTATCGCCGCCGGCGCGTCGGACTACATCACCAAGCCGGTGGACGTGGCGCAGTTGCTGTCGCTGATGCGGGTGTGGCTGCACTGATGAGCGTCGTGAACTCCTTAATGGCGTCGCTGCGCGCAGCGCTGCGTCCCGCCGACACCGGCGGGACGGCCAGCGATCCGCAGCGGTCCACGGCTCCCACGGCTTCGGCGCCCGGCGAGGTCCATGCCGGCGGCCAGCGCCGGCACTCCCCGTCCACGGTGGAGGAGCTGGAACTGGAGCTGCTGCTGGAGGCCGCGTTCCAGGTCTACGGCTACGACTATCGCGGCTACCAGCGCGACGTGGTCACGCGCCGCGTACAGGCGGCGATGGCGCAGCTGTCCCTGTCCACCATCTCGGCGCTGCAGGCCCGCGTGCTGCATGAGCCGCACGCGTGGAATGTGCTGTTGCGGGAGCTTTCGGTGGAACCGGCGTTGATGTTTGACGACGCCGCCGAAGCGTCGCTGCTGCGCATGTCGCTGGGCGTGTGCCTGCACGGCGCCGCACTGCCGCGCGTGTGGCTGGCCGACTGCGCCGGCGCCCAGCAGGCGTGGACGCTGGCCATCCTGCTGGAACAGGAACAGCTGGGCGCGCGCACCGAAATCTACGCCACCGTCTCCAGCGACGCCCTGCTGGCCGAAGCGCAGGCCGCAAGCCTGCCGATGGCGCGCCTGGGCGAGCTGCAGGCCAACTATGTGCGCAGCGGCGGCACGGGCAAGCTGCTCGACTATTTCGAAGTCAGCGGCGACGGCCTGCATGCGGCCCTGCGGCCGCAGCTGCGCAACCGCATCACGTGGGCGCAATACAACCTGGTCACGGACGCCTCGTTCAACGAGTTCCAGATGATACTGGGGCGGCGCACCCTGCCCGACTTCGGTCCGGCGCTGCGCCAGCGCGTGCTGCGACTGTTCGACGACAGCCTGGCGCCGACCGGCGTGCTGGCGCTGGACCGTCCGCTGGAAGCGGGCGATCCGCTGGCCGCCCGCTACAGACCCTTGTTCCCGCAACAGCCCTGGTACAAGCGCGTGGCCTGAGCGTTACAGTTCACTAATACACGGCCGAAGCGCTCGGCCGTTCCGCCACCCGGTCGCGCCAGGCCTGCAAGTGCTCCATGCCCTCCGCGCCCGGCCGGAACTTCATCAGCCCGCGCGCAAACTCCAGCGCGCAGAAGGCCGTGATGTCGGCGATGGTGAAGCGCTGCCCCGCCACGAACGGCTGGCCTGCCAGCACGCCATCCAGCCAGCGCGCCGTGTCGCGCATCTTCTCGCCTTGCGAGGCGCCGAAATCAGCGAACTGCGGCTGCTCCAATATCGCCAGGCCAGGATGCGTATGGCGTATGCAGTTGGCGATCCCCATGAACAGATGCAGCTCGACGCGGCGATCCGTCATCTCGATGAAGGCGCGCTCGTCGAAGCCGTCGCCCATCAGGTTGGGCTCCGGCGCATAGCCCTCCAGCCAGGTGCAGATGGCGCGCGTTTCGCACAGGATCCGGCCATCGTCCAGCTCCAGCGCCGGCACGCGGCCAAACGGATTCTTTGCCAGATATGCGGCGCTGCGGTGCGCGCCGCCGAGCAGGTCGATCGACACCTGCTCGATATCGGCCAGTCCCTTCTCGGCCATGAACATGGCGACCCGGCGCGGATTGGGTGTGCGCGGCGAAGTATAGAACTTCATGGTAGCTCCTTTCATAGGATGGTCATACCGGCATCATAGCTTGAACCACGGCCACCAAGATTGACATTGTGATCAGATAGCCGTAGATTGCTCGTTGGCCCACGAAGCCAATAACGGTTTATATCGTATGCCTATCGGCCCACCCTACTGAAGGACATTGCATGCAACGCAGTTTGATATCGCTCGCCGTGATGGCGCTGCTCGGCCTCTCCACCGGCCTCGCCCCACTGACCGTGGCCGCCGCGCCGGCCGCCAAGGCCGCCAAGGTCACCACCCAGCTTCCCCGCAACGCCGTGCCCACGCACTACGCGGTGTCGCTGGTGCCGGACGCCGCCAACAGCAGCTTCAGCGCCAGTGTCGTCATCGCGTTGGACATCAAACAGGCCAGCAACAGCATCACCCTTAACGCCGCCGACCTGAAATTCAGCGCCGCCGCGATCAGCGCGGGGCCGGGCAAGCCTGCGCTGGCAGCCAGCAAGATCAACGTCGACAACGACAAGCAAACCGCCACCTTCGAATTCGCCCAGCCGCTGGCGGCGGGCAGCTACCAGCTCAAGCTGGACTACACCGGCGTGATCGGCACCCAGGCGGCCGGCATCTTCTCGCTGGACTATCAGAACGGCGGCGAAAAGAAGCGCGCCCTGTACACCCAGTTTGAGAACTCCGAAGCGCGCCGCATGATCCCGTCGTGGGACGAGCCGTTCTACAAGGCCACCTTCACGCTGGAGGCGACCGTACCTGCCGGCCAGATGGCCGTGTCGAACATGCCGGTGGCCTCCACCACCAAGCTGGCCGATGGCCGCGAACTGGTGCGCTTCGCCACCTCGCCGAAGATGTCGACCTACCTGCTGTTCTTCGGCCTGGGCGAATTTGAACGCGCCAGCGCGGTCGAAGGCGGCACCGAATTGGGCGTCGTCACGCAGAAAGGCTCGCTGGGCCAGGCCCAGTTCGCGCTCGACTCGTCGGTCGCCGTGCTGAAGGAATACAACGACTACTTCGGCGTCAAGTACCCACTGCCAAAGCTGGACAACATCGCCGCGCCGGGCCGCAGCCAGTTCTTCAGCGCGATGGAAAACTGGGGCGCGATCTTCACCTTTGAAGCCGCGATCCTGCTCGATCCACGCGTCGCCACGCAGTCGGACAAGGAGACCTCCTTCCTGGTGGCCGCGCACGAAATGGCGCACCAATGGTTCGGCGACCTGGTCACGATGGGCTGGTGGGACGACCTGTGGCTGAACGAAGGCTTCGCCTCGTGGATGGAATCGCGCACCACCACCCGCCTGCACCCCGAATGGAACTGGGAACTGCGCGCCGTCGGCACGCGCGAACAGGCCATGGGGCGCGACGCGCTGGCCACCACCCATCCGGTCGTGCAGCACATCAGCACCGTGGAACAGGCCAGCCAGGCCTTCGACAGCATCACCTATCAAAAGGGCGAGTCGGTGATCCGCATGCTGGAGAACTATGTCGGCGATGACGCCTGGCGCGCGGGCGTGCGCAGCTACATGGCCAAACACGCATATGGCAACACGGTGTCCGACGACCTGTGGCGCGAAGTGGAAAAAGCAGCGCACAAGCCGATCACCGCGATCGCGCACGACTTCACGCTGCAACCGGGCGTGCCGATGATACGCGTGGCCGATGCCGTCTGCAAAAACGGCCAGACCACCATCGCGCTGACGCAGGGTGAGTTCAGCAAAGACCGGACCGACAAGAAGCCTCTGAGCTGGCGCGTGCCGGTGATCGCCCAGACCGTGGGCGGCGCGCCGGTGCGCGCCCTCGTCAACGGCAAGGGCAGCATGACGCTGCCGGGTTGCGGCACGGTGCTGGTCAACGCGGGCCAAAGCGGCTACTACCGCACGCTGTACGCGCCGAAGGCGTTTGCCGCGCTGACCGACAGCTTCGCCGGCCTGCCGGCCATCGATCAACTGGGCCTGCTGTCGGACAGCTGGTCGCTGGGCATGGCGGGCCTGATGCCGGCTTCCAGCTTCCTCGACCTGGCCAGCAAGGCGCCGCTGGATGCAGCGCCGCAGGTGTGGGAGCAGATCGCCGGTTCGCTGGCCGCCCTGCACCAGAGCTACGAAGGCAAGCCAGAACAACAGGCGGCGTTGGACCGCTACGCGCGCAAGCGCCTGGCGCCGGTGCTGGCGCGCTTCGGCTGGACCAAGGCCGCGGATGAAGCGGCGCCGGTGGCCAACCTGCGCGAAACGCTGATCAACGTGCTGGGCGCCGTCGGCGACGAAGGCGTGGTGGCGGAAGCGCGCCGCCGTTATGCCGCCTCGGCCACCGACAAGGACGCGATGCCTGCGGCGCTGCGCCGCCCTATCCTGGGCGTGATCGCCTCCAATGCCGATGCCGCGACCTGGGACCAGCTGCACGCAGCCGCCCGCGAAGAGAAATCGACCATGATCAAGAGCGAGCTGTATGACCTGCTGGCCACCGTCAAGGACAAGGCGCTCGCACGGCGCGCGCTGGAACTGGCGCTGACCGACGAAGGCGGTGCCACCGAAGGCGCGTCCATCCTGAACCACGTGGCCGGCCATCACCCGGACATGGCCTACGACTTCGCCGTCGGCCACCATGGACAGCTGGAGAAGAAAATCGACGCCACCTCGCGCAGCCGCTACTTCCCTGGCCTGGGTGGCCGCTCGGCCGATCCGGCCATGATCGACAAGCTGCGCGCCTACGCCAAGCAGTACCTGCCGGCAGAAGCGCAAGGCGACACCCGGACCGCGATCGCCTCGATTCAGTACCGCGTGAAGCTGCGCACCACCCGCCTGCCGGAAATCGACGCCTGGCTCGCCAAGCACGGTTGATCGGGCAAAAAAAAACCAGCGTCATCGCGAGATGATGCTGGTTACGAAAACGCTCGAAAGCGTGGGGATGGCCGTGTGTCCGGCGGCGATCGTGCCGCCTGGACGAAATTTGTGCCGGGCTTGATGGAGTCCGGCAACCGGGCGCGAGGCTGAACCGCGCGCTACAGGTGTCACTTTGCCAGCGATCGGCTGGCATAGGCTTAGGGATTCATTAAGGGGAGGCTTAAGGGTGATGGTGCCGGTGTTTCAGGCCACCGGCGAGCCTGCTGAGTCATGCTTTGTGAAATCCCGCACCGGCTTGGGCGCGGCGACCAACTGGAGCACGCTGGAACCAGCGAGACGCATCATAATCGGGCATTATGACGGCCAAATGACTACCGGCGCAGCGATGAGAAAATTCCAAACATATTTGAAAGTGGGCGTAT
Source organism: Duganella vulcania (assembly GCF_009857655.1). Taxonomy (NCBI): domain Bacteria; kingdom Pseudomonadati; phylum Pseudomonadota; class Betaproteobacteria; order Burkholderiales; family Oxalobacteraceae; genus Duganella; species Duganella vulcania. Next base: position 1,832 of record NZ_WWCX01000081.1, on the reverse strand, counting down.
TGTGCGCCTGCGTGGCCGCGTGTACGCAGCTGCCCGGCCCCGCGCCGGAGACGCCCTCCGCCGCATCCGCCCATACTCCGGCGCCCGCGATGCCGGCCGCCTCCGTTGCCCACCCGCCCCGCCCGGCCACGCCGGCCGCCGTCGTGCTGAACATCGACAGCGGACTATCGCTGATCGCCGTCACGGTGCGGCGCGGCGGACTGCTGGCGCGGCTGGGCCATGACCATGTGGTCGCCAGCCGCCATATCAGCGGGACCGTCACGCCGGCCGAGAACCGGGCCGATTTCCAGTTCCGCCTGGACCAGCTCACCGTCGATGAACCCGAGCTGCGCATCGCCGCCGGCCTGGACAAGCAACCTTCCGCCGACGCCATCGAAGGCACCCGCAACAACATGCTGACCAAGGTGCTCGATGCGGAACACTATCCGGTGGTGAAGGTGCACGCCGAACGCGGGGCGGCAGGCCAGCCGCTGCAGGTGGCAATCGCGCTGCACGGAGTTACGCGCACCCTGGCCATTCCTGTGGAGATCCGCGAAGCCGAAGGGGTGATGACCGTCACCGGCAGCGTCAACCTGAAACAAAGTGATTTCGGCATCACTCCGTTTTCCGTGATGGCCGGCGCGCTGGCGGTGCAGGATCAGATGGAGCTGCGCTTTACGCTGGTGGCGAAGTAACCTGCATGAAGCCAGCTACTGATCGAATTCAAGGATAACCGCTTAAATCAATGCGATGCTAAATCCGGTCATTTCAACCGGATCGGAGATCGCTATGTCAAAACACGCACACGCGCTAGCGCACACGCATGCACACAAGCATCGGAGCAAGCATCAGCCCGCTCACGTTGCCCATTTCATCGGCCTGCATATCCGCGATGCAAGAATCATCTCGGCACGTACAGGCATCCCAACCGAGGTGATACTTGCACAATCCGCTCTAGAAAGTAACTGGGGCCGATCAGTCAAGGAGAATGCTTACTTTGGAATAAAAGGCAAATCGACAACCGGGCACTCAACGACCTTCGCCACGCATGAAGTCACGTTATCCGGAAAACGGATCAGTGAGGTCGATGAATTCCGCGCTTACGCCAACTACGCGGAGGCCGCAGCAGATTATGCTTCATTGATACAACGAAAATACCCCACTGCTCTAGCCCATCGTACCGACCCGGCAGAATTCGCCGAAGCTATCGCCAGACGAGGTTATGCCTCTGATCCGCAATATGCAGCGAAGTTAAAATCCATCATCCGCGTGCACATCGCACCGTTGCTAAAAAGTAGAAATTAGGTGAGCCCATGAAAATACTCCACTACCTGGCAGTGGCATTGCTTTTCGTATCGTCATCGGCACACTCGGGCCAAATAAGGACCAAGGATGAGGCAAGCAAGCTAGCAATAGCCGCGATACAAAAATATCATTTGACCACGCTGCAAGATGAATGCGGATCAATCGATGTGATTGATCAACCGTTGTACTTCGAGATCGTAGTACGCGAGCGTCATACGCGAAAATGTGGTGGTCTTCCAGAAACAGGGCCGCGTCTTTTCAACGTACGCGTAAGAAAAAAAGACGGTCAACTGACCAGCGATGTTTACGACGGAACGACTTACAAACTGGTAAATCACAAACCTATACTGACAAAGTAAACCATCATATTTAAAGCGGGAACTTAACTTACTCGTATGAAAAGGAAGAGTCCGCTTTCGCCTGCGGATTCAATCGGTGGTCGCAACACTCTAAGCTAAATGCGCAAGCATGAGGAGTGTTGACGATGAAACAGAAACCTCGAATCCACTACACGGAATGCCAGAAGGCGCAGATGTGGGAGCGCTGGA